>CAMYOI010000004.1 GCA_947259955.1 uncultured Gammaproteobacteria bacterium | reverse complement strand
GACAAAACAGCGCCAGGATTGTTCAACATATACGGGGTTCATCAATAGTTAGGCGTCAGAATGGATAACTTGCAGATTGAAACAGATGGCGAAAGTGGCGGAACGTGCGAATGCTGTGGTAACGAGACCCGCACTGTTTGGGGATACGTTCGTGCGCCAGATAGAGGAGTTGCCGCATATTTCGTGCAATGGACATGCAATAAACCTGAACATTCTCCCAACTTCGATTTATTAATCGGGACTTGGGGTGAAGAAAATTGTAATGATAAAAAGCTATCTTCCTGGATCTTAAATGCCGAATCAGGTGGCGGCGGCTTTATGGCGATCGATGGCGCTGACAGACAAATGTCCAATAGTGATTTGTGTGATGAAGCACTAACGCGGCAACAAGTGATTTATGACCCAGATCTGATGAAATCGACAACCTCTATCATTGACGCGATTTGGCTAGGAGATCCGAGAATTGAAGAAATTAAAAGTTGGATCAATCCTGACGCCTAATAAACGCATGCAGTCGGACAAACCACTCGCTACGCTCGCGGTCCGCCGCGAGTGCCCATTGATTGAGTGGCAGGAGAGATGACGGGGCTGAAAATATCGATTTTACTGGTGGGCCTGGTAGGGCTCGAACCTACGACCAATGGATTATGAGTCCACTGCTCTAACCAACTGAGCTACAGGCCCGACAAGGATGAGGAAGCGCGTTGGTCTCGTAACCACGCGCCGAGATCATTATAACCTGCTGCTCAGGTTACTGTTCCAGGAAGCTACGCAGGTGTTCCGAGCGCGAGGGGTGGCGCAGTTTGCGAAGTGCCTTGGCCTCGATCTGGCGAATGCGCTCGCGCGTTACGTCGAACTGTTTGCCGACTTCCTCCAGCGTGTGATCGGTATTCATGCCGATTCCGAAGCGCATCCGGAGTACTTTCGCTTCCCTGGGAGTCAGCGTGCTCAGAATGTCCTGGGTCGCCCAGGTCAACCCCGAGCCGGTGGCTGCGTCCATCGGGGCCTGGACGTTCTTGTCCTCGATGAAATCCCCGAGATGCGAATCCTCGTCGTCTCCGATGGGGGTCTCCATGGAGATTGGTTCTTTGGCAATCTTCAGCACCTTGCGGATCTTTTCCTCCGGCATGTCCATGCGTTCCGCCAGTTCTTCGGGCAGGGCCTCGCGGCCCTTTTCCTGCAGGATCTGCCTGGATACACGGTTGAGCTTGTTGATGGTTTCGATCATGTGCACCGGGATCCGGATGGTCCGGGCCTGATCCGCGATCGAGCGTGTGATGGCCTGTCGGATCCACCACGTCGCGTAGGTAGAAAACTTGTAGCCCCGCCGGTATTCGAACTTGTCTACCGCCTTCATCAATCCGATGTTGCCCTCCTGGATGAGATCGAGGAATTGGAGTCCGCGATTGGTGTACTTCTTCGCTATGGAGATGACAAGGCGCAGGTTGGCCTCCACCATTTCCTTTTTCGCACGCCGTGCCTTGGCCTCGCCGATGGACATACGGCGGTTAACTTCCTTAAGTTCGTGAATGGGGATGCCGGCCAGCTGCTCGAACGCCTGCAGTTTCTCGCGGTGGGACTTGATTTCTTCCGCGTACGCTTCGATGACCGGCTTGTTGTCGCCGGCAGCGCGCAGCAGGGCGCGATACAGGCCTTTGTCCGTTTCCCTGCCGAGGAAAGCCTTGATGAAAGTCTTCCTGGGCATGCGTGCATGTGCGACGCAGATCTCCATGACGGCTTTTTCACGGGCTCGCACCAGCTCGACCAGGTCCTTGATTCGCTCCCACAGCGCATCCACCTGCTTCGGTGCGAGTTTGATCTCCATGACCTCTGTGACCAGTTTGCTCTGGATCTTTTTGACCTTTTCGTCACCGATGCCGTTGCGCTCGATCGAGCGCATCATGCTGTTGTAGTTTCTCCGTATGCGCTTGAATCTGGATATGGCTTCATCGAAATCCGGACCAGTGTCGATTTCCTCGTCGCTGTCCTCAGAGCTGTTTGCGTCTGTAGACGGTCCGGTTTGCTGCGGCGTCGGGATAGGTTCATCCACGGCGTTAGGGTCGATGTAATCCAGCACCAGGTCGGTGAGCCGCATTTCCTGGTTTTCGATGATTTCGGCCAGGCGCAGGATTTCTTCGATGGTGACCGGGCAACTGGCGACCGCCTCGGTGCACTGGCGAATACCGTCTTCGATGCGCTTGGCGAGCTTGATCTCATCCTTTCTGGTCAGCAGATCGACCGTACCCATTTCCCGCATATACATGCGCACCGGATCGGTTGTTCGGCCGAACTCGCTCTCCACGGCGGTGGTCAGGGCGGCATCGGTGTCTTCTTCATCGGGGGTTGATTCTTCCTTGAGCAACAGACTGTCCGGATCGGGCGGTTTGTCGTAGACCAGGATCCCCATGTCGTTGATCATGTTGACCACCGCCTCGATCTGATCCGTGTCGTGCATGTCTTCCGGCAGGTGATCATTGATCTCCCGATAAGTCAGAAATCCTTGTTCCTTGCCCTTGAGGATCAGTTTCTTGAGTTCAGACTGTTTGCTCTCTTGGTCCACGATTTGATACCTTGATGCTGAAAATTGGACAAACCCTAAATTATAACCTAAGTATTTGAATCAATGGCAGTTATTTCGGCCGCTGACTCAACAGTTCACGCAGTCTTGATTTCTCTTCGGCGGATAAGCTGTCTCGGTGAAGCAGTCGGGAAGCTTGTTGCTCCAGCACGCGGTTCCTTAATTTCAGGATCACCGCTTCGAATTCCTGGTCCAGATCCGACACAGGGATCATATGGTCCCAGATCGCCAGTTTTTCAAGATGTTTGTGATGGTCGGTGTTTCTGTACCGTTCCAGTACAGACGCGGGGCCCAGATCGGGGTTTTCCTGAATCAGACGAATCACCTCGAGCATCAACGAGATGCCCGGCATCTCCAGCGTTTCCAGTTCATCTATGTCCTCAACACCCCTGGCCAGGGCGGGTTTCTGGATCAATATACTGAGACCCAGCCGTACGAGTGACTTTTTCAAGGATTCGGCCGACCGCGGTGCAGGCCTGGGCGCGGGCATGTCGCCCGGTGGCAGGCTCCGCTCCAGCGCGCCGCGCTCTATGGGAACCATCTGTGCGATTCTACCGATCAGGATTTCGCGAAATGGCCCTTGCGGTATTCTTTTGAGCAGCGGTCGCGCCAGTTCGACGAATCGTGCCTGGCCGTCCATGCGGCTGAGGTCCGCCTGGGCCCCGATCTGTTCGAGAAGATACTCAGGCAACGGTGTCGCCCCCTCGAGTCTGGCCTCGAAGCGTTCTTTGCCTTCCTTTCGAATGACCGAATCCGGATCCTCGCCCTGGGGCAGGAACAAAAATGCAATTTGTCTGCCTTCCCGTAGGCAGGGCAACGCCGATTCCAAAGCCCGCCACGCCGCCTCACGGCCGGCCCGGTCACCGTCAAAGCTAAAAACCACCTCATCGGTGTGGCGGAACAACCGTTCGAGTTGGGTGCGGGTGGTGGCCGTACCCAATGTCGCAACCGCGTAGCCTACGCCAAACTGCAACAGCGCCACGACATCCATGTAACCTTCCACCACCAGTGCCTTTGCGGAGTCCTTGATGGCGCCACGCGCCGCGTGCAGGCCATATAGCTCGGCGCCCTTGTGGAATACCGGCGTTTCGGGTGAGTTGAGGTATTTGGGCTCCTCGTCGCCGATAGATCTGCCACCGAAACCAACGACTCGTCCCCGGTGGTCTTCTATGGGGAACATGATGCGGTTCCTGAACCGATCGTAGTAGCGGTCTCCGGATTTATGGGTGATCAAGCCGGCGTTGAGCAGCAGGTCCCGTCGTTTACCGCCCTCACCGAGGTGGTTCAGCAGGTTGTTCCATCCTGCCGGAGCGTATCCCAGCCCAAAATGGGCGGCAACTTCCCCGGTCAGACCCCGTCGCTTGAGATATTCGATAGCCTCGAATGCGTTGGGATGGTTGCGGAGCTGCTTCTGGTAATAAGATGAGCTTTGCCTCAGCATGGTCAGGATATCAACCGTGTCAGTTTGTGTACCGGCATGTGGGTCTGCTTCCCTCGGTACCTCCAGACCTAGTCTGGCTGCGAGGTGCTCGATGGCCTCGACAAATTCCATGTGGTCGTATTCCATCAGGAAACCGATGCTCGTTCCGTGAGCACCGCAACCGAAACAGTGGTAGAACTGCTTGCCTGGACTGACCGTGAAAGAGGGTGTTTTCTCGTCGTGGAAGGGGCAGCAGGCCTTGTACTCACTGCCAGCTTTTTTAAGCGGCACTCGGCTATCGATGATGTCGACGATATCGGTACGCATGGTGATCTCGTCGACGAAGTTATGGGGTATGCGCCCGACCATATTTGGATTTTAGCGGGCCGGCCCGCATTTCTCACCAGCATCCTGGTGGGAAAGGGGCGTCAAGCCTGGAGTTTCGACTTGACCTGCCGACTGACCTTGCCGATGTCTGCCTTGCCCTGCAGCTTCGGCCTGAGCAGCGCCATTACCTTGCCCATATGTTTCATGCTGGTCGCCCCGGTTTCCTCAATTATTTCGATGACCAGACGGCCGATCTCTTCCGGGTCCATCTGCTCAGGCATGTAGGACTGTAAAACCTCGACCTGTGCTCTTTCTTTTTCAGCGAGATCCTCGCGATTGCCCTGCTGGAATTGGGTGATGGAGTCCTGGCACTGCTTGATCTGCTTTTGCACAACCGCGACGACGTCGTCATCGTCCAGGGTAATCCGATCATCCACTTCGCGACGCTGGATGGCGGCTCGCAGCAGCCTGATCGATTCCAGCCGCACTTTGTCCTTTTCCCGCATAGCGGTTTTCATATCCTCGCCGATGCGGGTCTTTAGGTTCATCTGGAGTCCGCCGTCAGGCGATGTGGCTAGTACGCGCGCTGGTAGCGTGAACGCTCCCGCGCTACACGCTTCGTTTCCCGCTTTCGCGCAGCCGCCGACTTTCGCTTTCTCACGGTGGTCGGTTTCTCATAATGCTCGCGGCTGCGCATCTCGGTGAATAGACCTGCTTTTTCGCAAGCTCGGCGGAAACGTCTTAGAATCACATCAAACGGTTCGTCCTGTCGAACCTTAACACTCGGCATGTAAACTATTCCTGCTAATCAATGGCGATCGGTCAAAGGGTGGCGAATTCTAATGAAATGAGCCATGCGGGGCAAGCTAGCAGGGCTTAAATAAAAATATATTATGAAATGCTTATATTAGGTATAGAAACATCCTGCGACGATACCGGTGCCGCCGTCTTCGACAGCGTCCACGGTTTGAGGTCCCATAAACTTTACTCTCAGGTCGAAATCCACAGGCCCCACGGGGGTGTGGTACCGGAGTTGGCGGCAAGGGATCACATTCAAAAGTTGTTGCCGCTGCTAGAATCCGTGGTTTCGGAGGCCGGGGCGCAACGCAACGATCTTGACGGCGTGGCCTATACCTCGGGCCCCGGACTGGCGGGTGCGCTGTTGGTTGGCGCCGCGGTAGGGCGCAGCCTGGCTTACGCACTCAATATCGCCGCCGTCGGTGTGCACCATATGGAAGGCCATCTGCTGGCGCCGATGCTGGAGGAACAAAGCCCCGAATTCCCGTTTCTGGCGCTTCTCGTCTCCGGGGGACATACGCTGCTTGTCGACGTAAAGGCTCCCGGACGTTACCGGATCCTGGGCGAAAGCCTGGACGACGCGGTGGGAGAGGCCTTCGACAAGACGGCCAAGCTATTGGGCCTGGGGTACCCCGGCGGTCCTGAAATCGCCGCCGCGGCGAAAGCGGGTAACCCGGAGCGATTCCGGTTCCCACGACCGATGACCGACCGGTCCGGCCTCGATTTCAGTTTCAGTGGTCTGAAGACCCACGCCCTGGAGACAGTCAGGGCACAAGCCATGGACAGGCAGACCGCTGCGGACATCGCCTGGGCATTTCAGGACGCCGCCGTCGATACGCTCGTCATCAAGACCCGGCGCGCCCTGAAGCAAACCGGCTACCAGCGTTTTGTCGTCGCCGGCGGTGTTGGAGCGAACCGGCTGCTGCGCCAAAGGCTGGCCAAACTCGGCGCGGACCTCGGCTGTTCGTTTTATTATCCGCGTCCGGAATTCTGCACCGACAATGCTGCCATGATTGCCTATGCCGGCGGATTGAGAATGCCCGGCGCCGGTGATCACAAGGAAACGGGATTCGAAGTCCGGCCGCGGTGGTCGTTGCGGGATCTGACCCCCATTGAGACATCGGCGTGAGGTGCGCGTCCACCAAGGCTATCGGGGTGGCAATTATTGCGTGGTAGCGGCGCCCTCGCCGCAATGACCAGAGCCGGAGAGGCAGCATCAAGGACTTGTTTGTCTGCATTTCAACGCTATTTCCTGCTTAGCTGTATTTTGTCTTCGCGGCCGGTGATCAGTCGCGAAATGTTGCCGTGGTGACGCCACACGAGCAGCAGCGCAATAAGAAATGACATGATCAAGTACGCCGTGCCCGGTAGGAAATGCCAGGCATAAAGCGGCGAAATTACCGCGGTTAATATTGCCGCAAGCGACGAATACCTGAAGATCGCGGCGGATAAAAGCCAGGTCAGCACCAAGGCCAGCCCCATCCATATGTTCAATCCAAAGTACACGCCCAGGGCCGTGGCCACGCCTTTCCCGCCCTTGAGCTTGAAAAATACGGGAAACAGATGCCCCAGAAAAGCGGCTCCGGCGACCATTGCCAGCGTTGTGGCATCGTCCGTGATGAGGCGGGCAAGCACGACCGGTAAGATCCCTTTTGCCATATCCCCAATCAGCGTCGCCGCCGCCGCCGCTTTGTTTCCCTGACGAAGAATATTGGTGGCACCAGGATTGCCGCTGCCCACGGTCCGCGGATCGGACATCCCAAAGAGGCGGGCTATCAATATCGCGCTGGATATTGAGCCCATGAGATACGCCAGGATTGGAAGCAAGAATTCCATGGGGCGATTTCAGAGGCTCTGCGGCGAAAGGTCAAGTCATCGATTGCTTAACCCGCATACTGCAGGGGTACAATCGTGATGGTTTTATATCTTATTGATCTTGTTGTTGAATATGCCAAATTGCAGCCTCTGGTCAGACAAACCTGTCCTGCGTCATCGCTCGGGATACTGGTGCAACAACGGGGCTAAGGCCACGCCCGGGTCTGGATTCACAAATCGGGGGCTGCTTTCTAATTGTTATCCGTTTCTTGTATCTTATCCAGGGATCGCGGCCGCGCCCGAATGGTCAAAGCCGCCTGTTACACTGAATCCGGAGTGAGAATTGGACACGATATTTCTGCACGGTTTGAAGGTCGATTGCGTCATCGGGGTGTGGGACTGGGAACGGCGCATCAAGCAAAGAGTGGAGATCGATCTCGACATGGCTGCTGACATTCGACGCGCCGCTGCCACCGAACGTCTCGAGGATACGCTGAACTACAAAGCCATCGCCAAGGCGGTGATTTCTCATGTCGAAAACTCCGAATACCAGCTGGTCGAGACGCTGGCAGAGAGCATTGCCAGAATTTTGACGGAAGAGTTTCAGATTTCGTGGTGCCGGGTAAAACTCAACAAGGGAGGTGCCGTCAGCGGTGCGAGGGCGGTTGGCGTAGTCATCGAACGAAAATCGACGCCTGAAGATAGCGGTCCGTGACCCGTATTTACCTGAGTATCGGCAGCAACATAGAGCGTGACGCAAATCTGCGCAGCTGTATTCGACAGCTGCACGAGCTGTTCCAGCCGTTGATCCTGTCCAGCGTGTACCGAACCCGGGCGGTCGGCTTTGACGGGGACGATTTTTACAACATGGCCGTGGGCTTCGACAGCGCGCTGCCGGTCGAAGCAGTCCAGGCGTGTGTTCGGGAGATCGAGGATGCCCACGGCAGGGAAAGGCTTATCGGCAAATATACGTCGCGGCCGCTGGATATCGATCTGCTGCTGTATGGAGATTTTAAAAAGCATAGCGGCTCACTTGACGTGCCGAGACGGGAGATATTGGACCACGCCTTCGTACTGCAGCCTTTGTGTGAAATTGCGTCGTCGCTGCGCCACCCTGAAACCGGACAATCCATCGGCGAGATATGGCAAAGTTTTGATGCGACCGGGCAGCCGACCAGGCGAATCGATTTCGAATTCGATCTGCCCCTGGACGAGCCAGCGCCGGGATAGGTGTCTCCCATGCAATACTTGCAAAGCCTCCATAGCCGCGAGTGAGCGATGCGGCCAGGCTACTAGTGTACCCCGTCGTAAATCCTATGACATTCAGAGCCCCCCAAGAACACGGGGACAAGGCGCGCCTCGCAGGCAATATCCAGATATTGGCCAGAGGTACAACGCAGTAGCCGTGGTTCTTGGGGGACTCCCGCAGGGCGAAGCGACAAACACCCGTCTTCGGCGTTGCATCCGCTCCCATTAGCTCGCTAGTGCTTCGCGAATGCGCCTTGAATTCGGATGCTTGTCGCTTCGCTGAATGTCACAGGATTTACGACGGGGTACGCTAGGGCACTACGGACCGGCCACCGTCAACCGGAATAACATGCCCGGACACGAATTCGGCGTCGCGGATCAGAAACAGGACGGCGCGGGCAATTTCCGCCGGAGTGCCCGTGCGCTTGAGCGGTGTCCTTGACACGATCCTTTGCTGCGCCACCCGGTCGCGGTCATTCTCGGGCCACAGTACGGCACCCGGCGCGACCGCATTTACCCGTACTTCAGGAGCCAGTTCACGTGCAAGCGAGCGGGTCAGCATGATCAAGCCCGCCTTTGCGATGCTGTAAACCGAGTGATTTTTCAGTGGACGCTCCCCATAGATATCGGCGATGTTGACTATGCAGCCATGTCGTTTTCTCAGTTCGGGTGCGGCTGCCTGGGACAGAAAATACGGCGCCTTGAGATTGGTTCCGATGAGGTTGTTCCAGTCTTCCTCGCTGGTGCTCCCGATTGGGGTTGGAAAGAACGACGAGGCGTTGTTCACCAACGCATCCAGGCGTGCGTTCACCTGTATTGCTTCCTGAATCAGGTGGATGATTTTGTGATTGTCGAGTAGATCGCCTTTTACCAGTACCACCGATTTCGGCCGCGCTTCATTGAGTTCGGACTGCAGCGCGCGAGCCTCCTGATCCGAGCTGTGATAGTGTAAAATAAGGTTCATGCCTTCCAGATGGAGGCGTTTTGCAATTTCAGCGCCGATGCGCTTGCTGCCACCGGTTACCAAAGCAACCTTCTCAGTCAAATCCGCGTCCCGATCCAGCATCGTTGAATTCTGTCTATGAGTCCAGATGATCATCCTACCCGATTCATCTTATCCTGGCATCAAATTGTGCCCGCATGGTTAGCCCCCATGTCTCGCCCGGCGGCTATGTATATGTGTCTAAGCCATGCGCCTCACCCCTTTGGAGCTGGTGGGAAAATGGTCTTCAGGGGCATTTTTCAGCCCGTCGTCCATCGGCAACCGTCTTACGCCATCGCTCGGGATCGGGGTGAAGTATGCCGGCCATGATTTCCGGTTTGCCGTTGCCCGCACCTGGTCCCGAGGAGGAAAGCTGGAGTGGGAAGCTGACGCGCGTGATCGTCGATGAGATCGAAAGCTCCGGGGGGGTGATCGCTTTTTCGCGCTTCATGGAGCTGGCGCTTTACGAACGGCGCTACGGGTACTACGTATCCGGTTTGCGAAAGTTTGGAGAGCGCGGTGATTTCGTTACCGCGCCCGAACTGGGCGATCTGTTTTCGAGGTGTCTGGTTAAACTGGTCGTACACGTCCTGGATCAACTGGAGCATGGTGAGGTTTTGGAGGTGGGCGCCGGTTCGGGCATCATGGCTGCGCAAATGCTGCAAGCGCTGGACGGGCAGGGCAAGCGGCCCTGCCGATATCTGATCCTGGAGATCAGTGATGATCTGAGGCGGCGTCAGCGGGAAATGATCGAGGCGCGTGCTCCGCGGTGCCTCGATCGCGTTCGGTGGCTGACGCAACTGCCGGAAAGCTTTGCGGGCGTGATCCTGGCCAATGAGGTGGCCGATGCTCTGCCCGTGGACCGGTTTTGCGTGTGCCAGGGCCGAGTACAAGGCATCGGAGTGGGCCGGCACGACGACGGCTTTACGGACAGACCCTATGCGCCCCGGGGTGCCGGCTGGGATCAGTTGAGCAGGCTGGAGCTTGCCGAGGGTTACTGCTCGGAAATCGGTTTGCATGCCCAGGCGTGGATGCGGACTTTGTGCGGGACTCTTGAGGCCGGTGTCTTCATCGTTCTCGACTACGGATATCCGGCATCCGAGTTGTATCACCCGATGCGCAGCGATGGAACGTTGATGTGCCACTATCACCACCACGCACATAGAAATCCTTATACCCACGTCGGGTTACAGGATATTACGGCGCATGTTAATTTCAGTGCCCTCGCCAGATGCGCATGTGAATCAGGGCAGTCCTTGCTGGGATTTACGTCCCAGGCGTCGTTTCTTCTGTCCCTGGGCATACTTGATCTGATTGAATCGAAACCGGACGCGTCCCATGCCGACTCGATACTCCTGGCACAGCAGGTCAAGCGTCTGACCCTGCCTTCCGAAATGGGAGAATCGTTCAAAGCCCTTGCGGTCGGCCCTGCTGAAGGCGAATCACTGCCTGGTTTTACCCTCGCCGACCACCGCAATCGTTTGTAGCCAATGGACTACTTACAAGCCTTTGTATTGGCGCTGATACAGGGCCTGACCGAGTTCCTTCCCATTTCAAGCTCGGCACACCTCATTCTATTTCCAAGGTTGTTTGGCTGGATGGACCAGGGCCTGGCTTTCGATGTGGCCGTCCACGTGGGCACCCTGGCCGCGGTGATGTGGTATTTCAGGGCGGATGTCACGCAGCTCTCGACGGCCTTGTATGCCGATGCTGTCAAAGGCATGGACTCACCGCACAGCCGTCTCGCCCGGGCGTTGATCGTGGCTACCCTGCCGATAATTCTTGCTGGGGTCTTTGTCTATATTTGGCTGGCGGATCTGCTGCGCAATCCGCTGCTGATTGCGACCACCACGCTGGTCTTCGGTCTTTTGCTGTGGTGGGCGGACCGTGCCGGGTCCCGGGATGCCGATGCGGATTCGATCACCGTCGGGCGGGCACTCACGATTGGGTGTGCCCAGATACTTGCACTGATCCCGGGGGTTTCACGCTCCGGGATTACGATCACCGCGGGACTGGCCATGGGGCTGACACGGAAAGCGGCTGCACGCTTTTCTTTCCTGCTTTCCATTCCGGTGATACTGTCCGCGGGGCTGCTTAGTTTTCTCGAGTTGATCCAGAGCTCGGATCGGATCCCCTGGGGCCCGATGGCCCTGGGTACAATCGTCGCAGCGGTTACGGCATACCTCTGTATTTACTATTTTCTGGCGCTGATCGAGCGCGTTGGTGTGCTGCCGTTTGTGATATACCGCATCGCACTGGCCCTGCTGCTTTTCAGCATGTATCTTTGACAGCTAACCCGCATTTCTCACCAGAATCCCGAGCCAGCGCCGACCCGCATCATCAATAGACTCTCCTGCTCGATTCGATCGCTTTTATGCGCCGTTCCCGTATCGCCCGGGCAATCGCGGGCCCACTTTTCGCTCGCCTTGCGATGCCGCCGGCATCGATCTCGGAGGCCGCCTTCAGGCAGGCGCGCAGGATCGACGCCTGCGGATAGGGGGCGGATTCCCGGCCCATGCGTCCACGCGCATCCGCTTCCCCCACCAGCAGCAGCTGATCCAGCCTGCGCGGACGCCGGAACGCGTCGACTCTTTCGAGCAAATCCAGAATGGTTGCCGCTTTGAGTTCGCCGACGCGGTGCAGTTTTAGGTGCACCTCGCACGCCAGCAAAGCCAGATCCTTGTATTCCCCCGGTACGCGAAGCCGTCGGCATAGTTGCTTGATACAACCCAGACCGGACCATTCGTGGCCATAGTGGCTGGGGAGCTGCGCTTCGGGCGTGACTGCCTTGCCAAGATCATGCACCAGGGCCGCGAAGCGAACCTGAGCGTCACCGCCCAATTTCGCAGCCTGATCAATTACCATCATGGTATGAACGCCGGCATCGATTTCCGGATGATAGTCCGCCCGTTGCGGGATGCCGAACAGGGCATCGATTTCAGGCAGAATACGCTCCAGCGCGCCACACTCGCGCAGCGCTGCGAAGAAGGTGGAGGGCTGCGATTCACCGAGCGCGTCGCGAACTTCCGACCAGATACGCTCCGGAACGAGTGCGTCGACCTCGCCGTTTGCGACCATCCTTTTCATTATTGCGTACGTCTCGGGTGCAATGCGGAAACCGAATCGCGCATGGAATCGGGCGACGCGCAAAAGCCTCACCGGATCTTCCACGAATGCGTTCGAGACGTGTCTGAGCACCTTGTTCCCAATGTCCTCTTTGCCCCGGAAGGGATCGATCAGGCAGCCGTCTCGGGCTTGAGCAATCGCATTAAGGGTCAGGTCCCGTCTTGCAAGATCCTGCTCCAGGGTAACCCCGGAATCGGTGTTGAATTCGAATCCCCTGTAGCCCGGGCCGGTTTTGTGCTCCGTCCTCGCCAGCGCGTATTCTTCACCGGTTTGCGGGTGCAGGAAGACCGGAAAATGCTGGCCGACCGGTTTGAACCCACGGGACCTCATCTCATCGGGTGTTGCACCGACGACCACCCAGTCCCGATCCTTGACCGGCAAGCCCATCAATTGATCTCGGACGGCGCCGCCGACCAGATAGACTTCGAGCCCGTCCAGTATTTCAGGTGTTACCATGGCAACAAGACTATGAATCGGTCCAGGTAATTTTCCGCGTGAAGCGTAACATGTTGTGGCTGTGGGTTGTGGCGGCCCTGGTTCTGTCGGGCTGTTCCACCGCCGGTTACTATGCGCAGTCCGTAAGGGGACAGATGGAGATCTGGCGCGAAAGCCGTTCTATCGAGAAGGTGCTCGCGGATCCCATCGTTTCCGACGACGTCAAGAATAAACTCCGTCTGGCATTGGAAATCCGCGAGTTCGCAGTGGATGAACTCGGCCTGCCAGACAGCGGCAGCTACACGGAATTCGTAGACCTCGATCGGCCCTATGTGGTCTGGAGCGTGTTCGTCGCTCCAGAACTTTCACTCGAGCCCGAAGAATGGTGTTTTCTGGTCGTGGGTTGCGTCAACTATCGGGGTTACTTCGCCAAGCAGGACGCACTGGATTTCGCGCAACGATATGCCGAACAGGATTACGATGTATATGTCGGCGGGGTGCCCGCCTATTCGACGCTAGGTTGGTTCGACGACCCCGTGCCGAACACTATCCTGGGTTATGCAGATGAAGATTTTGCCGGCCTGATCATCCATGAGCTGGCTCATCAGGCCGTTTTTGCCAAGGGAGATACGGTGTTCAACGAGTCTTTTGCGACCACGGTGGAGCGTATCGGCGTTGCGCGTTGGTTGACAGCCCGGGGAAGCCTCTCGCGCATCGGGGAATACCAGCGACGTAAATCTCGAGACGATGCGATCGTGGGAAGGATACTGGACTGTCGTGACCGCCTCGAAGCACTCTACTCATCGGATGTTTCGGATGCAAACAAGCGGATCGAAAAGCGGCGATTGATTGGGGAACTCAAGGATCAATATATCGAATACACCTCGAAATGGCCGGCCTATTCGGGCTACAAACGCTGGTTCGACAACCCGATCAACAATGCCCAGCTCCTGTCCGTGGCGACCTATAACGACCTCATCCCGGCCTTCGACAAACTTTTGAAGCAGTACGACGGCGACCTGTCCCGGTTCTATGCGGCAGCCGGCGATCTCGCGGAAATGGAGAAGTCCCGAAGAAGAGAAGCGCTTGCCGCGCTTTGATGGCATATCGATGCTGGCGATCGAAATTGGCGCGAGGGTGCGCCTCCTACGAGGTACTCGGATGACTATCGGCGGCGGAGGAGCGACGCCCCGACGCGATGGATCAGATATTTCTCAACTGGTGAGGTAGGTCGAAATCGTATCTTCCATAGCGCGCGGCTCGATGCCAAATACCGCGGGAAACGGTTTCTTACAGACGCTGTCTATTTGAAGGGATTTGTAGTTGTCGGGGGTGAAGGGCTGGCCGGGAAAATACTGCATCGCCTTCGCCTGCATCTCGGACTGCCGATCGCTCAACTTGACAATTTTTCTCCTGACACCGATTGCGGCCGCGATCATGCGCACCAGCTCATACAGTGTATAGGAGCCGGGGCCGCACAACTCGTATGTCTGGCCAAAGGTTTTTGGGTTGTCGATGGCGTTGGCGAAACATGTCACGACGTCGTCCACGTGGACGGGCTGCAGTCGGCTGTCCGGGCAGGCGAGCGGAAACACGAGCGGAATTCTGCGGAGCAGCTCGGCAAAACGGTTGGTAAAACTATCTCCGGAACCGAATATCACCGAGGGGCGAAAAATAGTGATATCGAATTCACCCTGCATCGAACGCATCTTCAGCAGGTTTTCCGCGGCGCCCTTGGTCTTCAGGTATTCGCTTGGGCCGTCAGCGCTGGCGTTGGAAGCACTCATGTGGAGCAAACGCCGGACTCCGCTCCAGGTCATCGCTTCCAGGACTATCTCACTCAGTTGCAGATGGGCCGTGGTAAATGTCTGGTTTTTATGGCGGCTGCTGTTGAGGATGCCGACCAGATTAACGACCGCATCCGCGCCGTGGAAGTGGCCGGCGAGTTGCCCCGGATCGTACACATCGCACTCTACGACCGATAGCTCGGGACGCACCAGGAGGTCCCGGTTGCGCTCCCGATGACGGGTCAGGACGGCTACCGAGCGCCCGCCGTCCGTGAGCAATTTGGCGAGGCGGCGGCCTACGAAACCACTGCCACCGAGGATGCAGACTTTAGATTGATTCATGGCTGTAAAAACTGGACTGTTGTGTTGTCAGGGAGGAGCCGGTGCACCCGGGTCCACAGCGTATTGTTGCCGGTAGCGTCTTATTGCGTCCAGGTGTTCGCAACGCCCCGAGCCGCCGTAAAGATAGTCCACGAGTACATCCAGATCCGCGATCGACAGCACGGGGATGCCGTGACGCTGTTCGATGAGGCGACTCGCAGGGATCTGCCCGTGGAGGCCGTGCTCCATTCGGTCCAGGGCGATACACACCGCTGCCGGTGTGGCTCCCGCACCGGTTATGATGTCTATGGACTCGTCGACGGAGATGCCCGCGGTCACGACATCGTCGATGATCACGACATTCCCGCGCAGCCTGGCCCCGACGGTGAGACCGCCTTCTCCATGGTCTTTCATTTCCTTGCGATTGAAACAGAACGGCACCTGCCGTTTAGTCCTGGCGGACAGCGCCATGGCGGTGGACACGGCCAGAGGGATACCCTTGTAGGCCGGCCCGAACAAAACGTCGAAACTTTGGCCCCAATCGAGTAATCTATCGGCGTAGAACTCTCCCACGGTTGCCAGGCTGGAGCCCGTGTCGAACAAGCCTGCGTCGAAAAAATAAGGACTCTTGCGGCCGGACTTGAGCACGAATTCACCGAAGCGAAGAACCTCGGTTTTGATGGAAAACTCGATGAACTGTTTTTGGTATTGTTTCATTGCCAGTGCCTGTTCGTCACAGGCTTTGGTGTTCTGATACGGACTGATACTCCATTACCTTATGCGCATTATAACCCTGAACATCAACGGCATTCGCGCAGCCGCAAAAAAAGGATTCTATTCCTGGATGACGAGACAGAAAGCGGATGTCATTTGTTTGCAGGAAACGAGGGCGCACTACGATCAGATAGAGAACGATCCGGTCTTTTTCCCGAGGAATTTTCATTACTTCCATGAAGATTCGGAGCGGAGAGGGTACGGCGGCGTCGCGATCTACAGCCGCCGGAAGCCAGACAATATCGTAAACGGTCTTGGCTGGCCCGACATCGATTCCGAGGGCCGCTATCTGCAATTGGATTTCCCGTCGGTCAGTGTCGTCTCTCTTTACCTGCCCTCCGGCACCAGCGGTGAGGCACGGCAGGGGTTCAAGTACGACTTCATGGAGCGGTTCCGGGGGTTCCTGGAAGGGCGGCAGAAGGCCGATCGGGATTTCGTCATCTGCGGCGACTGGAACATTGCCCACAAGCAGATCGACCTCAAAAACTGGCGATCGAATCAGAAGAACTCGGGATTTCTCCCCGATGAGAGGAGATGGATGGACTGGCTGTTCGAACAGGCCGGATTCGTCGATGCGTTTCGCGTCGTCAATCAGCAGGAAGACCAGTACACCTGGTGGTCCAACCGGGGCCAGGCCTGGGCGAAGAATGTTGGCTGGAGGATAGATTATCAGGTGATCACCCCGGGTCTGCGTGATAAGGTGCTTGGCGCTTCGATCTACAAACGTAAACGCTTTTCGGACCATGCGCCGCTGATCGTCGACTACGATATATAACCTGAATATTGCGCCAGGGCGGCCGTGACAATGTTCTATCGCCTTGATCTTTTTCGAAATAAGCGGATTTGAATAGTCTTGCTAAAAGCAAAGTTCGTGATTGTGGTTGGCCTAACCCGGCGCACTATGCAGGCCAGCATCGATGGCTGATTTGACGCAGTCACGCAGTGAATCGACGTGGCGAGAGTCGCTCGGTGTCTATACCCAACCCAGGGTGATTGCCATGCTCTTTCTGGGGTTTTCCGCGGGACTGCCTTTGCTGTTGGTATTCGGAACCTTATCGGCCTGGCTGCGGGAGGCCGGCGTCGATCGCAGCACCATCGGATACATTTCCTGGGTGGCGATTCTTTACGCCTTCAAATTCGCCTGGGCCCCGCTGGTGGACAGGGTGCCTATACCCCTGGTTTCCTCCGCACTTGGTCACCGGCGAAGCTGGATGCTTCTGGCGCAGATTGGGGTGATAGGCGCATTGACCATGATGGCGACCAGCGACCCCGATACCCAGCTTTCGATACTGGTCGCCGCCGCACTTCTGGCCGCGTTTTCTTCCGCGACCCAGGATATCAGCATCGATGCCTGGCGCATCGAGGCGGCGGTGGTCGAATGGCAGGGTGCGATGGCTGCCACCTATCAGATAGGGTACCGCCTCGGCATGATAGCCGCGGGTGCGGGCGCCCTGTATCTGGCGGAATTTTATTCCTGGTCCGTGGCTTACAACTGCATGGCACTGCTGATGCTTGTCGGCGTCGTTACGACATTCTGCATCTTCGAGCCCGAGCGTCAGGGCGCCGCCGGCGCCTGGATGGAGGAGGAGCGCGTGGTCGATTTTCTCGAGCGCTATGCCCATCTGCCTCACCGGTTACGATCCGTAGCGGCTTGGTTCATCGGCGCGGTGGTTTGTCCGTTTACAGATTTCTTTGCGCGCAACGGCAGAGCTGCGCTGCTGATACTGGCATTTATCGGTGTATTCCGCCTCAGTGACATCACCATGGGTGTCATGGCCAATCCCTTTTATATCGATATGGGATATACCAAATCGGACATTGCCAGCGTAACCAAGGTGTTTGGGTTGATCATGACCATGGCGGGCGCGGTTCTGGGCGGGCTTCTGGTTGCCCGATTCGGTGTAATGCGGATCCTGCTGCTGAGTGCGTTTATGGTGGCCCTGACCAACCTGACCTTTGCCTGGCTGGCGT
Source organism: uncultured Gammaproteobacteria bacterium (assembly GCA_947259955.1). Lineage (GTDB taxonomy): Bacteria > Pseudomonadota > Gammaproteobacteria > Arenicellales > JAANXG01 > JAHEKE01. The sequence goes on along the minus strand of CAMYOI010000004.1, from coordinate 34,977 downwards.
CGCAGACGCCGGAGATCAGCTACCTGGTGATTGTAATCAGTGCCGACAATCTAAGCGGCGGTATGGCCGGCTCGGCGTTTATCGCGTATCTGTCCGGATTGACCAACCGGGCCTATACCGCCACGCAGTATGCCTTGTTCAGTTCCTTGATGCTTCTCCCCGCGAAATTCCTGGGCGGGTTTTCGGGGAATATCGTCGACGCGGAGGGCTATGTTTTCTTCTTCAGCTACGCCGCAGGCCTGGGCATCCCGGCGATACTACTGGTATCGTATCTGCTGTACAGACAAAAGCTGGAGACTCAAGGAAGCTCTCGATAATCGCGGCGGGGCGCGGTCATTCATCGGCACCCGTCCTGGGCCATCGCTCGGGATCCTGGTGAGAAATGCGGGCTAGCTGATTGCTGAATACTTGCTAATATGCTGTCGATAAACTTTGCCTGCTTGTGCAGGTTCTTCAGTTCCGTGACTATTTTTTGCTCCCGTTGGCGCAGCGCGGCGTGGTTGTTGCGCAATTTGTCCAGGTTATCCAGGCGCCGGTCGATCAGATCCTTGTGTTCCCTGATTCCCTTGTATATGGGCATCAGCACCGCTTTGGCCCAGTATCTGGTCGCTCCGTTGCAGTCCTCGAAAATCACCCGCGCTCGGCTCACCAAAACGATGAAGAATTTCTTCACCACGAAGTATTGTTCCGACATCATCATCGCCTTGGAGGTTCTAAAAGCCTCCGCTTCTTCATGCAGACTCTGGTATTGCCGCATGAAAGGCTTGGTGGAAAAGCGGACGGGCTTGTGGATTGGTAACCCATATTCTCCATGGAATCGATTGTATATTTGTTCGACCAGACGGCGTATTTTCTCCGACCGCGCTTCGACCCGTTTCAGATCTGCGAAAGTGCCGCCGAAAAACGTCTCCATTCCCTGTCTCACGCCAGGGGTCGTCCAGCTGTTGTTCATCGCGTAGCGGGTCTTGGCTATGAGCTGATCGAAACGGGTCATGCTCAACAGACTTGTCATTTTTCTGACCTGCTCGGACAACAGGCGGCGGGTCACATTGAAGCTCTGGACCTCGGCATCGTAGGTGTTCTTCTGTTTTCTGAGCTTGGTTGACATCTCGTCGATTAGATCGACGCTTTTATTATCCAGCTGGCGCAGTTCCTCGAGCTCGGTTTCCAGATTTTCGATTTTATAGCGTATCAGCTCCTCGGATTCCTGAACCACGAGTCCGATTTCACTTGCGACCTTCTCGCAGATCATTTTTTGTCGGTTCTTGACAGCGATCGTCGACAGCGTCCGTTCCAATGCGCGCAGTCCGCTTCTGGCGACGAGCTCGTCGCCTTTTCGAATCTTCCCGATGAGGCCCTTCCGCGCGGACACCGGGAACACCTTGTCCCGGCTGATCTGGAGCATCTTGTGCGTTCTTTCAACCTGTCGATCGATGAAGCCCTGGGTCCTGTCGGGACTTTCGAGTTCATCCCACAAGGTGTCGACTTTGTTCAATGCCGCAAGACGATTTTCCGGATTGCGGCCCGTAGCGGGGCACACGTGCTTCCTCCAGATTTCCATGTCTGTTCGGGTAACGCCGGTGTCTGCCGCCAGTACGAAAAGAATGGCATGGGCATTGGGTAGCATGCCCAGCGTCAGCTCCGGTTCGGCCCCAAGTGCATTGAGGCCGGGTGTGTCCAGCACGACCAGGCCCTGCTCCAGCAGGCGATGAGGGTAATTGACGATGGCATGCCGCCAGACCGGGACCTCGACGTGAACTTCGCCGCTGGGCAGCTCCGACACCATGCCATCAAGCCCGAGTTCGTGGGCCTGTCGTTTATCTATTTTCTTGCTCCTCAGTATCTGTTTGAGGGTCTTTGCCATTGCCTCGGGGGAATCCAGTTCCAGTGGGAGGGTGGTCCAGTTGACCGCCTTGTGCTTGAGTTCCGAGATTGACATGGCTGATTTGCGGGTCTCTATCGGCAGCAGGCGTATACACGGGGGAATTTTGATGTCGTATCGAATTTCCGTCGGGCACATGGTCGTCCGGCCCGGCGTCGAGGGCAATAGTCGACGATCGTAGTCGGAAAAGAAAATAGCGTTGATCAGCTCTGTTTTCCCCCTTGAGAATTCGCCGACCAGAGCGATTGTAACGGCATCGCCACGGAGTTCTTCCACCAGCTCCAGCAGGTTGAGTTCCTGTTCGCTGTCCAGTCGGCGGTATGAACCGCACCATTCCCGATAGGATTCCAATGCCCTTGCCAGAGTGGTGCTCCACACGCCGTAGTCGGTCAGCTGGCGGTCAAACCCGTCGACAGTGGAAGCCGTATCCTGCATTTATCGCGTGACCCTCGTATCTGCTTTCAACATCGGTTTGCCACGATCTACTGTAACGCCAGCATGTGGCCGAAATCCAGTACCGGCCGCACCACCAGCATTAGAGTGAGATAGAGAAAGATGAACACCAGTATGGGTGAAATGTCGAGGCCGCCAAAGGGCGGGATGATGCGTCTGGCCGGCGCCATCAGAGGTTCGGTCAGCTGATTGATCAGGACCAGAACGGGGTTGTAGCCTCCCGGCTGGATCCAGCTCAGTACAATCCGGATCAGCATCGTAAAAATGAACACGTACACACCGAGCTGGATCATCTCTCCGACCGCCATGACCAGTGCTCCGGAAACGTGGGGGGTAAGCCCTGAAATTGCATAGATCAGATAGATCTTGATCATGGCAAGAACGATCAAAAGGATGATGGAGGCCAGGTCTACACCAAAAAAGCCGGGAATAAATCTCCGCAGAAACACAAGCGGTGGATTGGTCACCGTAACCAGAAACTGGGAGATGGGATTGTAAAAATCGGCGCGCACCCACTGTAAAAGGAATCGCAGGATGACGGCCAGCATGTACAATCCGATGACGGTGTCGATAAGAAAACTGCCGGCATCACTGAAGTAATTACCCACTGCTGTTTTCCCCTAAGTTGTTTTCCCCAAATTGCCTGCCAAGTTCGTCCGCACGCCGTGAAGCCGCTTTGAAGGCGTCGTTTATGATACGGTTTATATTGGCATTTTCCATTACCTGCAAAGCTTTTTCCGTTGTTCCACCCGGGGAGGTCACGCGGCGCCTCAACTCGGGGAGGTCTTCCTCGCTTTCCATTGCAAGTTTAGCTGCCCCCAGGCAGGTTTCCATCACCAAAAGATGGGCAACGTCACGATCCAGCCCATGTTCCACCCCGGCCTGCTCCAGCGCTTCCATGAACAGCATGAAGTACGCGGGCCCGCTGCCGGACAGCGCCGTCACGTGATCGAGCAAAGATTCCTGCCCGAGCCACACCGTCACCCCTACGGCCCGCATCAGCGATTCAGCCTGGTCGCGCTGTTCCGCGGTCACTTTCGGGTTCGCGTACAGCCCGGTTGCTCCCGAGCCGACCAGTGCCGGCGTATTCGGCATTGCTCGCACGATAGCGTGGCCACCACCTGACCACTTGTCGATGTCAGATTCCCGTACACCCGCCGCAATGGAGAGCAGCAGAGGTCGGTGTTGCAACAGAAGCGGCTGCAGGGGCTGCAGGGCCTGTTTGAGGACCTGGGGCTTGACCGCGAGAATGAGTATGTCGCAGCCGGGCAACAGCCGATGATTCTCCGCAACCGCCTCGACGCCGAGGGTTTGCTCGAAATATTCTCGTTTGTGGGGATCGGGTTCCGAAACCTTGATCGTGTTTTTCGCCCGGCCCATGTTGACGAGCCCCCCAATCATGCTGCGGGCCATGTTGCCGCCGCCAATAAAACCCAATGTATTATCTGACATAGTCTGTCTCTATTTTCTAAAACCTATCTCAAAATGTGCCTCGTTTACGAATTCCGGGATACGGATTTTGTCCTCGGCGCTCACTCCGTGTTCGAGCGAACGGGACGTGGACCGAACAGCGCCGTACCGATGCGCACCATGGTCGAACCCTCGGCAATGGCCGCTTCCATATCGCCGCTCATTCCCATGGACAAGGTGTCCAGAGCGTACCCCCTGCTGGTGAGCGCTTTGCATAAACAACGAACCTGGGCGAATGCCGCCCGCTGCTCGATGAAATCGTCGCTTGCCCTGGGTATCGCCATCAAGCCGCGCAGCCGGACGCGGGGCAGGTTTTGGATCGCGTCCGCGGCAGTATACACATCATTTTTTCTGAAGCCGCTCTTGGACGCCTCGTCCTGCAGGTTGACCTGCAAGCAGATGTCGAGATCAGGTTTTTCCGCCGGGCGTTGTTCCGAAAGCCGGCGGGCAATTTTTATCCTGTCAACACTGTGTACCCAGTCGAAGTGTTCAGCGATTTCACGGGTTTTGTTACTCTGGATGTGTCCTATGTAATGCCAGGTTATCGCCAGGTCCCGCAGCAATTGCTGCTTTGACAGGGCCTCCTGAACGTAGCTTTCGCCGATATCATCGAGGCCGAGCACTACCAGCCCTCGAATGGATTCAGCTGTGTGCACTTTGCCCACACCAATCAGCCGCACACTGCCAGGGGGCCTTCCGTAGCGTTTCTCAGCCTGGATGATCCTGTCTCGTACCTGCTGCAATCTTTCCTGCGGTGTTACGGTCATTTTTAGAGGTCTATGATCGCATGAACGAGGCCGCTTTTCGGTGCATGGCACGCGCATCGTCCCGTAGCCTTGAAAATAACCGGTTCTATTGACCCTGGATGCCTGAAAACTTTGAATTTGTCGATGATACCAATCCGCCGGAGGCGGGCCGGGGGTTGCCGGGCGTTGTGCATTGCGGTTGCGCTGTTATACTTTGTTGCAGGGAAGATAAACGAACATTGTCTAAATCGCCACATGCCCATTGATTCGGGTGGGGAATCTTAGATGGATATATCAGAATTACTGGCTTTTGCTTTTAAGAAGAACGCTTCGGATCTGCATTTGTCGGCCGGCATGCCTCCGGTTATTCGTGTAGATGGCGACATAAAAAGGATAAATATCGATTCATTGGACGATCGTGCCGTTCACCGGATGATTTACGACATAATGAACGACAAGCAGCAAAAGGCCTTCGAGGAATTCCTGGAAACAGACTTTTCTTTCGAACTGCCCAATATTGCCCGGTTTCGAGTGAATGCGTTCAATCAGAACCGGGGTCCGGCCGCGGTGTTCAGGACCATTCCCGGGATGGTGTGGGACCTGGATCAGATCAACGCACCCCAGGTGTTCAGGGACATGAGTCTGAAACCCCGGGGACTGGTGCTGGTGACCGGTCCTACCGGTTCGGGCAAGTCCACGACCCTGGCGGCGATGGTGAATTTTGTGAACGAAAGTCGGTTCGCGCACATCCTGACCATCGAGGACCCCATAGAATTCGTACACGCTTCCAAGAACTGTCTGGTCAATCAGCGTGAACTTGGACCGCATACCCTGGGTTTTGGCGAAGCGCTGCGCTCCGCTCTTCGGGAAGACCCGGACATCGTTCTCGTCGGCGAGATGCGGGATCTGGAAACCATTCGGCTGGCGCTGACCGCCGCCGAAACCGGCCACCTAGTGTTTGCGACACTGCATACCAGTTCGGCGGCCAAGACCATAGACCGGATCATCGACGTGTTTCCCTCCGGTGAAAAAGACATGGTGAGGACCATGTTGTCCGAGTCGCTGACGGCGGTTATATCCCAGGCGCTGTTGAAGAAGACGGGCAGTGGCCGCGTTGCGGCATGGGAGATCATGATAGCGAATTCCGCAATACGTAATCTGATCCGCGAAGCCAAGGTCCCGCAGATGTATTCTGTGATACAGACCAGCCACGAGGAAGGTATGCAGACACTGGATCAGCACTTGCTGGATCTCGTGCGAAACCGGATCGTCTCCGTTGATGCCGCAAGGAACGTGGCGATGGACAAGAAGAAATTTGCCTCGGGACCGGCTGCACAAGCGGTTGCCGGGGGGCGTCGCCGCTGATGGTCTTCACCGATTTCCTTAAATTGATGGTGCACAAGAAGGCCTCCGACCTTTTTATCACCGCCGGTGTCCCGCCAAGCCTCAAAGTGGACGGAAAGATATTTCCCATCACCAAGCAGGCCCTCACCCCTGAAAATTCCAGGGACCTGGCCTACAGCGTCATGAACGAAGAGCAGCGCAGGCGATTCGAGGCCTCCAACGAATGCAACTTCGCGCTGAATCCCCAGGAAATAGGGCGCTTTAGGGTAAATATCTTCGTCCAGCAGTCCCGGGTGGGCATGGTGCTGAGAACCATTCAGACTTATATACCGAAGTTCGAGGAACTGTATCTGCCGCCGATCATGAAGGACATCGCGATGACCAAGCGCGGCCTGTGCATTTTTGTCGGTGGCACCGGCACCGGCAAGAGCACATCGATGGCCGCGATGGTGGGATATCGGAATGAACAGGACTACGGGCATATCATAACCGTCGAAGACCCGATCGAATTCGTCCATGAACACAAGAACTGCATTGTCACACAGCGCGAGATCGGCGTGGACACGGAGTCCTGGGAGGCGGCACTTACCAATGCGATGAGGCAGGCGCCGGATGTCATCCAGATCGGTGAGATACGACATCGTGAAACCATGGACAATGCAATCGTGTTTGCCGAAACCGGACACCTGTGTATTTCCACGCTGCATGCCAACAACACGTACCAGGCCATGGACCGGGTCATCAACTTCTTTCCATCAGAGCGCCGCGCCCAGCTGCTAATGGATATGTCGATGAACCTTAAGGCGATGATCTCGCAGCGGCTGCTGCCGATAAAACACGGCAAGGGACGGGTGCCGGCGGTAGAAATATTGATCAACACCCCGCTGATTGCGGATCTGATCCTCAAGGGAAAAATCGACGAGATTCACGATGTGATGGAACGCTCAACCGAGCACGGCATGATGACCTACGATCAGTCCCTGTTCGATCTGTTCGAGAAAGGTTTGATTTCGTATGACGAGGCGATCAAGAATGCCGAATCGCAAAACGATCTGAGGCTCAAGATCAAGCTCGAGAGCAAGAGTACGGAAGGCGGTGAGTTGGGCGATACCCTGCGCAACGTTACTTTCTGACTAGCCCGGTCTGTCGTATGCCGGTTCGCCGCCGACCAGGGTGTGTGTCACCCGGCCTCTGAACTCCCAGTTTTGGAATGGATTGTTTTTACCCCGGCTGACCATTTTCTTCCGGTCCAGGACCCAGTGTTCGTCCCAATCAAAGATGCAGATGTCGGCCGTCGCGCCGACGCCCAGGTGGCCACTGTCTATGCCCAGAATTCTGGCCGGATTGGCGGTTAGCAGTGAGATGGCTTCCGGCATATCCAATAGCCCGTCCTCGACCAGTTTCAGGGTCAAGGGTAACAGGGTTTCCAGGCCCGATATGCCGGGCTCCGATTCACTGAATGGCGTCAGTTTAGCGTCAGGTTCGTGGGGCTGGTGATCGGAGCAGATTGCACTGATTACACCTTCCTTCAACGCGCTCCTCAATCTGTCCCTGTCGCGCTGGCCCCGCAGCGGGGGCGATACGTGGCAAAGCGTGTTGAAAAAACCGATGTCGTGCTCGGTGAGGTGAAGATGGTGAGCGGTGACATCCGCGGTCACTGGCAGGCCGACCGATTTGGCATGAGCCAGCATATCGACTGCCCGGGCGGTGGAAAGACCGTTGAAATGACAGCGTGCGTATGTGGTTTCAATCAGCGCCAGATCTCGGGCAACACCGACGGTTTCCGCTGCTTCCGGTATGGCCGGCAGGCCCAACCGGGTGCTGATTTCCCCCTCGTGGACGACACCGTTACCGCGAAGCCAGGGATCCTGGGAGTTTAAAAATACCGTCAGGTCGAAAGTGCAGGCGTATTGCATAGCCCTTCGCATCACTACCGTGTCCTTGACCGGGGCCAAGGCGTTGCTTACGCCGACGCAACCCGCACCACCGAGTGCATGCATGTTGGTCAGTGATTCACCCTTGAGCCCTTGCGTGAGCGCGCCAAGGGGATGGATGAAGCTTTTACCGATCTGCCACGCCCTCTGCTGGATCATCTGCGCCATAGCCGGGTTATCGATAACGGGATCAGTGTCCGGCGGGATGCAAAGTGTCGTAATGCCGCCGGCAATTGCGGCGGATAGCTCGCTGTCCAGCGTTGCCTTGTACTCCTGGCCCGGTTCGCGCAGCCTCGCTCTGATGTCTATCAGACCGGGGCAGACAATCAGCCCCGATGCATCGATTTCGCGCTCTGTTTCGAAATCCGTCGGTGGGTCGCCCACTCCGGCGATGAATCCGTCGTGGATGTACAGCGTATTGACGCCGTCGACATCGTTGGCAGGATCGATCACGCGGCCATTGGTGATGACCAGGCCCATCAGGCTTTCTTCCTCCCGGCCTGGCCGCCCATGACCATCGCCATAATGGACATGCGCACCGCAATTCCGTTGGTAACCTGGTCCAGTATCACCGATTGCGGGCCGTCCGCCACATCTGAGGCAATCTCCAGGCCGCGATTGATTGGGCCGGGATGCATGACCAGTGCATCGGGTTTGGCCTGGGCCAGTTTGTCCTCGGTCAATCCATAGAGATTGAAGTATTCCTGCTCGCTGGCAATCAGGGTCCCTTGCATGCGCTCCAGCTGCAGACGCAGCATGATCACCACGTCCACGTCCTTGAGGCCCCGACGCATGTCGGTGTAAGGGTGTACGCCCAGTCGCTCCACCTCCGTGGGAAGCAGGGTTTTGGGCGCTACGACGCGAACCTCCGGCGTGCCCAGTATATTTAGGGCATGAATTTGCGAGCGCGCCACCCTGGAATGCAGGATATCCCCGACGATCGCAACCCGAAGATTTTTGAATTCGTGTTTGTGCTGGCGGATGGTAAATACGTCCAGCATGGCCTGGGTGGGGTGAGCGTGGCGTCCGTCGCCCGCATTGATGATTGCAACGTGAGAAGGGACGTGCTGCGCGATCAGATAGGCGGCGCCGCTGTGGGCATCCCTCACCACGAACAGATCCGTATGCATCGCCTCCAGGTTTCGCACGGTGTCGAGAACGGACTCGCCTTTGCTCGTCGACAGGCGGGTTGGATTCAGGTTGATCACATCCGCCGACAGGCGCTTGGCCGCAATCTCGAAAGTGGTCCTGGTTCGGGTGCTGTTCTCGAAAAAAAGATTGACGACGGTTTTGCCGCGAAGGATGGGTACTTTCTTTATCTCCCGCTCGCCGAAGCTGATGAACGTTTCGGCCGTATCCAGAATATGAACCAATGTCTCCCTCTCCAGTCCTTCTATGGTCAGGAAGTGTCGCAGCCTTCCGCTGCTGTCGTATTGCATGTCGCCTTTCACGCGGCCTTCTCGGCGATATTCAGGGACAGGCTTTCGGGTCCGCTCAGTTTGACGTGCTGCCTTGCATCCAGGCGCAGGCTTGTTCCGACCACATCGGGCTGCACCGGAAGTTCGCGGCCATTCCTTTCTACCAGCACGGCCAGTTTGATGGAGCCGGGTCTTCCGTAATCGAAGATAACGTTCATCGCGGCGCGGGTGGTTCTGCCAGTGTGCAACACGTCATCGATCAGCAAGACATGCCTGTCATTGACGTCCACGGGAAGATGGGATGCCTTTACCTCCGGGTGCACACCGATGCGTGTAAAATCATCGCGATAGAAACTGATGTCCAGCGTGCCAAGGGGCTCGCTCATCTGCAGTGTTCGATGCAGCGACTCGGCAATCCAGACGCCCCCGGTGTGGATGCCGATCATCAGCGGATCGAGATTGAGATATTCCCTTAGACCATTTTCCATGGTCCGTACGAGGTGGTCCAAGTTCAGTTCAGGCTTCAATTCGAAGTATCCTTTCGGGCGAGGTGTTGTTCGTTCAAGAACGTTTCGAGGATCAGCCTTGCGGCGACCTGATCCTTTTTTGCAACAGCGCTTCGTCTATCCTGCGCGGACAGGGCTTGACGCGCAGCTTCGGTGCTCAAGAACTCGTTGACCCAATACACTTCCAGATTGTAGCGGTTCGCCAGCGTTTGCCCAAATCGTCTCGCAAGCCGGCTCATGTTGGTCTCGTCACCCCGGGTGTCGAGAGGCAATCCAACGACGAATGCGGCCGGCCGCCAGGCCTCGACGTGTTCGGATATGCGCCGCCAGTCGGGTGATGATCCCTTGACCCGCACGGTATCCAGCTCCCGGGCGGTGCGGGTCAGTGCCTGCCCCACGGCGATGCCGATTTTTCTTGCTCCATAGTCGAAGCCGAGGTAGGTCAGATTTGAAAGGCGCCTTCCGGAGCCGGTCCCGGTTAACGTCAAGCGTGTCCCGCGTCGGTGGATAGCAGGCTCAAATCAACGCCCAGCAGTGCGGCGGCCTCTTCCCAGCGCTGATGCACCGGTGTGGAGAACATCAGTTCGTTGTCCGCGGGCAGGTGCAACCACGCGTTTTCCGTGATCTCGCGTTCCAGCTGCCCCTCTCCCCACCCGGCATATCCAAGGGCTAGCAGGGCCCGGTCCGGTCCGGCATTTCTGGCCATTGCCTCCAGTATATCCCTGGAGGTGGTGAGAGCCGTCTGGTCGCTGACTTTGAGAGTGGAGTCCCAGTCCCCGATCTCTTCGTGCAGGATGAAGCCGCGCTCCATCTGGACCGGCCCGCCATAATAGACCCGCGCATCTGACTTGACCGAAATCGCACGGATGAGGAAGTGGTTTGCCAGGGAGTGTGTTCCTTCCATGGGAGCAATAATATCAGGTATCCGACCCACTTGGTGCGGGAGATCCCCCAAAACCACGACCACGGCGTTGCCCCTCTGGTCAATATCTGGATATTGCCTGCGAGGCGCGCCTTGTCCCCGTGTTTTTGGGGGGCTCTGAATGCCACAGAATTTACGACGGGGTACACTAGCGGCTGGTAAGTTTGTTGCCCCGGACGAACTGCCAGGTACGGGTAATATGCAGAATGTCGACCTCTTCCCTGATATTTCTCGGGAACGGCTTGAAGGGAGCCGATAGTCTTACGATTCTGACCGCGGCATCGTCCAGTACTTTGAATCCGGACGGCCTAATGATATTGATGGCGTGGATACTTCCATTCGCCGTGATCTCTACATCCAGCACGAGTTGCCCGGTGATTTTTTGTTTTTTGGCCTGTTCCGGGTAATTTAGGTTGCCCACCGTTTCAACTTTTGCCCGCCATGCTTCCATATACGTTGCATACTTGTACTCCTTGGTCCGGGCGCTCAGAAACTTGCGGCGGGGGCGCTTCTGATATTCATCCCAAAACTGGCTTATTTCCGCACTTAGCCGGGAGCGTTCCTTTTGCGTGATCTGTTTCTGGATCAAGCCCGTTTTCGCCTTCTGTTCGGCCGCACGTTTTTTTGGCTTCTGGGGATCCAGCACGGCAAGTTTGGTCGGCGCATCCACGTCCTGGGTCAGTACCCTGGGTTCCGGCCTGGCCGAATCCGGCAGCGGCGGCGACTCGATGCGGGCAACGGGTAGGCTTTTAGACGTCACCGGCTTGGGTTCCATGGGCAGCGGGCTTCTTGCAATCACGGGTGCGTCGGAATCACCGCCGCCATCCTGATTGGCCTGGGCCAGGAAATCCGCCCTTTCGGGCTCGGTGTCGCTGCGCGAATTGACCAGGGTGATTTCGAGGGTGGGCAGCGGGTCGGTTTGCGAGGTCAGTTGGGGCACCGTGAAGCTGATGCCCAGGATGATCACCATGTGAAACAGGATCGAGCCAAATGTGGTCAGGCCAAGCCGGTCGCTGCTGCTAAATCCCGGGATGTTTTCGGCAAGTTCCAAGAGCTGGTGTTCCCTGCTGACTAACGATCCTGGATCAATGTCTCAATTGCGTCCAGGAGCTTACCGCCAATGTTCTGGTCGTAGATTCGATCCAGTTCCCTGATACCGGTCGGACTGGTCACGTTGATTTCGGTCAGAAAGTCCCCGATGATGTCGAGGCCGGAAAACACGATGCCTTTTTCTTTCAGCACCGGACCGACCTGTTCGCAAATCCACAGGTCGCGCTCGGACAGAAGTTTGCCAATGCCTTTCGCCCCCGCCGCAAGATTTCCCCTGAGTTCGCCCGGCGCCGGGACGCGGGCCAGTGCATAGGGTACGGGTTCTCCATTGATCATGAGGACGCGTTTGTCGCCTTCACTTATTTCCTCAATAAAACTTTGTGCCATGATGTACCGGCTCTGATGATGCGTCAGGACTTCCATGATCACGCTTAGGTTCGGGTCCGCTTTGCCGACGCGAAAAACGGAAGCCCCTCCCATGCCTTCCAGCGGCTTCAGGATGATATCCTGATGTTTCTCCAGAAAGGCCCTGATGTCCTGATACTCTCGTGTAACCAGCGTAGGTGGCGTACACTCGGGAAACCAGGCCGTGAACATTTTTTCATTTGCATCGCGCAGTGCCTGCGGCTTGTTGACCACGAGCACACCGGCGTATTCAGCCCGCTCGAGGATGTAAGAGCAGTAAATGTACTCCGTGTCGAAGGGGGGATCCTTGCGCATCAGGATGGCGTCGAGTATCGCGAGGTCGCTGTCACTGACGTCGGACAAGCGATACCATGGATCACCGTCGAACTGAAATTCGAGGCGCCTCAAGCGCGCGCGCGCCTTTCCCTCGTAGAGATACATGTCGTTCATTTCCATGTACTCGATGATCCAGTTTCTCTTCTGCGCTTCGCGCAACATCGCATAGGTGGAGTCTTTTGCGGTGTTGACGGATTCGACTGGATCCATGACCACTCCGAGGCGTATGGTCATGGCTTGTAACGCCCTCGCAGGCGGCGAATAGACGGAAGCGCCGGGTCGGTCTGATCGCGGCCGCGACGCCGGTGCGGTGCGGGAAAGAGATAGGCGGGGGCAAACATCGAGGCTTCATTCTCCGGCATGACGGATCTAAACCATTATAGTGCCGTGCGCTGCGTTCCGCGATCCGCTACGATTAAATCTTATTGAATTTGGTAGAAAAATCATAAATTTACTGCTATTTTTCAGAAATCACATGAATATTGGGCGACCGCCCGTCCGGGCGGTGTCTATGGCGGCATACGCCGCCGGGATCAGCGTGGTCGTTGGTCACCGGAAATATAGACTATGCTTGTCATATACGCGGTGGGCGCTGTAGGGGGGCGCTCGACATCGTAACGTTTAAAACTCTCGGATGCTAGGTTGGTAGAGGATACGATGACGATCAAAGTCATGGTCATCGATGATAGCAGGACTATTCGCAAAACCACGGAAGCGTTGCTGTCCAGAGCTGGTTTTGATGTCCTGACCGCCTCGGATGGATTCGAGGCGATGTCTGTCATCACGGACAACCACCCCGATATCATTTTTGTAGACATCATGATGCCGCGATTGGATGGATACCAGACATGCACCCTGATCAAGAACAACCGGCATTTCAAAAAAATACCCGTAATCATGCTGTCTAGCAAGGACGGACTGTTTGATCGTGCCAGGGGCCGCATTGCGGGATCAGAGCAGCATATCAACAAGCCGTTTACCGAGGTGGACCTGATATCGGCAATCAACAAACATGTGAGTGAGACGGTATCGCACTGACCTGGTTGGAATCCAGTATGGGATGCATGTTTCCAAGAACAACAATTGATCTAGCGAGGTAAAATTGGTAGCTGATAAAGTACTTGTAGTCGATGATTCCCCTACCGACCTGCATTTGATCACGGGGTATCTGGTAAACAACGGCTACACGGCCCTGTCGGCGTCGAGCGGGGAGGAGGCACTTACCCGTGCTCATATGGACAAGCCGGACCTGATCCTGATGGATATCGTGATGCCAGGCATGAACGGATATGAAGCCACCCGGGCACTCAGAACGAATCCCAATACCGCCTCTATCCCCATTATGATCATCTCTTCGAGGAGGCAGGATTCCGACAGAATATGGGGTATGCGGCAGGGGGCGAAGGACTATCTCGTCAAACCTATCTCAGAGGAGGCCCTGATTGAGAAAATCAGGGCGTTGTAGGTAGGTCCGTTCCATATGTCCGACTCACGTGAACATCCGGTCGAGATCCTGTGGCGCATGCAGCGGGAGGCCATGGCAGCCGGCCACGCGCTCGCGGAAAAGGATCAGGGCGACCAAAAATGGGGCGGGCTGGCATTCCGGGTCGGTGACTATTTTCTTGTCACCGAGTTGACCAGCATCATTGATGTGCTCGACTGCCCCGCGATAACGCCGGTTCCGGGTACGCAGTCGTGGGTGATGGGGATCTGCAACGTGCGCGGCAAGCTGTTTTCGGTCGTGGATTTCGGGCTGTTTCTCGGCGTGGCTCCTCGCGGGGTCGCGAGGGAAGGCAGGATTCTCGTAATAAACAACGAGGATCTCGGTTGCACCTTGTTCGTTCCCAAGATATTCGGTTTGCGCTACTTCACGGAGGACCAGATGAATCAGGACACGTCTGGTTTGGACGAGGCGATTCGGCCATACGTCGATCGGACCTTCGTTCAGGGTGACAGTACGTGGGCGGTTTTGTCGCTGGAACGGCTGATCACCGACGAAAAGTTTCTGTATGTTAAGGACAGCGCCTTTAACTGACGAGGTAAACGGATGGCGACAGTACAAGGCTTAATCGACGAGAGCCCGGATATCAATGAGGCGCTGAGCGGCGACGTCGAAAACATATCCGCCGCTGTACCCGAGGACAGCCTGATTCCGGAAAATGACATGTTCGATCTGGAAGACGCGTCGTACGAACCGGAAAACAACGGAATACTCGAAAGCGTACCTATTCTGATTACAGGCGTGATAATTTCTATCGTTGCGCTGGTGCTCCTGCAGGCATTCGAAACGCGCCATGCCGCCAGTAAGGCTGAATTCATCGAGCGCTCGTCGAAGCTGCTGGCGTTGTCTCAGCAGGTATCCATAGATTCGAGCAAGGCTACCAAGGGCGACGATAACGCGTTCGCTTCGCTGCAAGACGCGAAACAATCGGCTGCATCGATTATTGACTCTCTCGACCAGGGCGACGCGGAGAGAAACGCGGCGCCATTGCCGGAGGCCCAAATATCATTGCTTGACCCCGTGATGTCTCATTGGAGAGACGTCGAAACGAACGTCGACACCATCCTAGGATTTCGTGACTCACTGTCGAACACGCGTGACCAGGTCAAGCTGGTCAATGAACTTGCACCGCTTCTCCTGGCGCGTTCGGATGAAGTGGTTGACGCGGTCATCGTCGAGTCCGGAGATGCGTCGGTCGTCAACGAAGCCGCGCGTCAGCGCGGGCTCAGCCAGAGGATCGTCAAAGATGTAAACATCTATGCAAAAGGCGAGGTCGATGCGGCCGCCGCTGCCGGTCAGATTGGGAGGGATCTGGCGGAGTTTCAGACCGCCATCTCCCAGCTGCGCAGAACGGGCGGTGCCATAACGCAGGCAAGGTTGGAGGATGCTGACAAGACCTTCAATACCATGCTGGCATCGATTTCCAGCGTATTCAAAGACGCGGCGGGCTTTTTCGAAGCGCAAAACGCTGCGCTGGCGGTGCAGGAATCCACCGATGAGCTGCTGCCAGCGGTGCAGGATCTCGTGCGAGGGATCACCAATGCGAAGCCCGCCGGGATCACGGCGTATCTGCCTTGGCTCATCGGTGCGGTAATCGTCGTGTTACTGTTCCTGCTCGGGCGGGCATTGATCAATGACGCCCGCATCAGGGCGGAACTCAGCGCGAAGCAAAACCGGGACACCCAGGACGCGATCTTGAAGCTGCTGGACGAAATGGGCAGCCTGGCTGACGGCGATCTGACCATCGAGGCGGAAGTGACCGATCAGATTACCGGTGCAATCGCCGACTCGGTGAATTTTGCGGTGAAGGAAATGCGTGGTCTTGTCACTCGAATCAACGACGCGTCACGTCAGGTAGCCAGGGAGTCGCAGGCAACTTCCGCCACCGCGCAGGCCTTGTTGATCGCGAGCGCCAAACAGGCCAGTCAGATTACCAAGACCGCCGAAACCGTTGAGTCTATGTCCACTTCCATGGAAGAGATGTCTACAGGAGCCCTGCGCTCGGCTGAGGTCGCGAAGAACTCCGTGGAGGTGGCGAAAAGAGGGGCCCGTGCGGTGCGGGAAACAATCCGCGGTATGGACGGAATGCGCGATCAAATACAGGAGACTTCCAAACGAATCAAGCGGCTTGGGGAAAGCTCGCAGCAGATTAGTGATATCGTTGGGTTGATCGATGATATTGCGGAGCAAACCAATATTCTGTCGCTGAACGCCGCAATCCAGGCTGCCATGGCCGGAGAAGCAGGCAAAGGATTCGCCGTGGTTGCCGATGAAGTCCAGAGACTGGCGGAGCGGTCCGCCGAGGCGACCAAGCAGATCAACAGCCTGGTTCGAAATATTCAATCCGACACCAATGAGGCGGTGATTTCCATGGAGCACGCGACCCAGGGCGTTGTCGACGGTACCCGAGTGGCCAACGGTGCGGGTCAGGCGCTCAACGAAATCGAAAACGTGTCTAAGCACATGTCCGGATTGATTGGAAGTATGGCGCAGACAGCCCACGCGCAGTCAGAGTCCGCGACCGACGTCTCGGCTCAAATGAAATTTATACGTGACGTAACGCGGAACACCGCACAGAATGCGAAACACACCGCGGAGTCTATCGGGAAACTTACGCGCCTTGCACGGGACCTCGAGCAATCCGTTGCCGGCTTCAGAATCCCCGGCTAGCCTGCATATTGCATCGGGACGTTAGGACTTCTCAACACGATGAGCAACGTCGGCATCATTGAGTTCGGTACTCTGAATTGGGTCAAGCGCGAGATCGACCATACCCTCGACTGCGCGCGCGAGGCCATCGAAGGATTCAGCAGTCAAGCTGGCGACACAACGCCGCTGAGACTGTTCGTAAACCATCTTCACCAGGTCGTAGGGACCTTGCAGATGGTCGAGTTGGATGGCGCAGCCATGCTGGCCAGCGAGGCCGAACTGCTGGCAAGCACTCTGATCAATGACGACGGGCGAAGCGCCGCGGAGCCGGCCGAAACCGTCATTCCGTTGCTGGATTCGAGTCTTCGGTATCTTTCCACCTATCTGCAAAGGTTGCAGCAGGGGAAGACGGATGCATTGATCAGCAATCTGCAGCATATCAACGAACTGCGCCGTGCCCGGGGACAACACCCCTTGGACGTGTTTTCGATTTTCGATCCGAATCTCGATGTCTATCCAGCCAGACCGCCCGGGCACGAACACATGGATGAAGACGGTTACAAGGAAAAAGTGCGGGAAATAAGGAGGGAATTTCAAAAATCGCTGCTCAAGTGGCTGCAAAGCTCTGATATTGAGGCACTTCATGTCATCACGGCACTGACCCGGGAGTTGCAGGATATCGCGCGATTCAACAGTGTCGTCCAGCTGTGGTGGATAGCCAGTGCGTACTCGGAGATGATGGCATTGAGCCCTGAAGATGAAGGCGTTGCACACAAACATGTGCCGGCGCGACTCGATCAGCTCTTGCGCAAACTCATCGATCAGGGCGAAGCGGCTCTGGTCAAGGAAAGGGAGGATACGCTGGTCAGGGAAATGTTGTACGACATCGGAAGCTCATCGTGTAACAGCAAGCTGCTCACGGAGATCAGGCATGCATTCAACCTCAACGAGATACTGCGCGGAGAGGTGGATGAAAATGAGCAAAAATTCGCCAGCGTTCCCGTGGACCTGGAAGAAAAGCTGGAAGGTGAGATCAGGTCGATCAAGCAGGAGGTGGTGGATTATTTTGGTTCGAGTGCGCGCGACGAAGACAAGCGTCAACTAATCAAGAACAAACTCGGGCGGAGCGCCGAGCAATTGCAGCAATACGGATTGAATGACCTGGTCGGATTGATCAGGGAAACAGTGAGCGTTATGGACCTGGCCGGGGCGGAGGATGTTGGCACTGACGGCCACCAGGCGGCCGCTTTCCAGGTGGCGGAAGCGCTGTTGTTCCTGGAAGAGACGCTGAAGCGGAGGGATAAGCTCGACCAGGACTGGCTCGATACGCTGAATGAAAAATTCGAGCGGATGCGAATGCTGAGCAAGATCGAAGGTCACGAAGGAGACCCACAACGATTGAGCGTCGCCAGGCCCACGGATTCAGAAGTCAAACGAATGTTGCCGCGGGTGGCAGGTGAAATGTACATCTGCCTCAATGCTGCTGAGGAATCGCTCGAGGCATTTTCCCGCGAACCGCACCAGCCCCGCACACTGGAAGGCGCGTGCAAGAAACTTTCCCACGTTCAAGGCGTGTTGCAGATGCTTGGTCAGTACAAGGCCGCGGACATGCTTTCCACCACCAAAGATTACATCGAAAAGCTTGAACGAGGTGACATCGAATCCTCCGACAGGCTGATCGATTCACTCGCCGTGGCGGTAGGTACCGCAGAGAGGTTCGTCGACGGGTTGGAGCACGGTCGTCCCCATGTGCACGAGATGGTGGACCGGGCCATCCAGGAACTGGAGGATGTGCTTACGGCGCACGAGTTGGTCGAATTCGATCCCGCGAAAACCATCGGCGCATTGCGTCAATATCTTGACGACTGGCTGAATGACACTTCTGACCACCGGGCGTTCAGTCATCTTCGCGGCGGGCTCAGGGAGGTTTCGGCTGCCGCGACAGTCAAAAACCAGCCCAGGTTGCGTCGCATTGCGCAGGAAATGAATAACCTGTTCGATATCGTAACCGAGGACCCCGCGTTTCTGTCTCCTGAAATAGAGAGCACCCTGAGAAGGTCGTGGGCGACGCTTGCCGGCATGGCGCCCGGGTTGGTCGGAGACCAGTCTTCCGCTGAAGTGGGCCCCGTCCGCGGCCCTGCGGTGGAATCCGACATGGATTTCGATATTCGTGAGCTATTCAGGGAAGAGGCGAAGGAATGTATCTCCATCATCGAAGAGCTTATCCGGAAGTGGCATGGCGGCGATGCGGACGACCAACTGTTTGCCGATCTGAGACGACAGTTTCATACGCTCAAAGGGAGCGGCCGCACCGCGGGCGCCACACCCGTCGCGGAGCTGTCGTGGATCGCGGAGAGTCTACTTAACGACGCGCTGGACCGCGGTATGGAAGTCAGCGATGAAGTTATGGCGTTCGCGGACGACGCCGGGGCCGCGGTGTCGCGGGGGGCCGAAGACGAAAAATTTGGCGCAGACCTCATTGACCTGGAGCAGTGGGCGGCACGGGCGGATGGAATTCGGACCGCTCGAACTGATTCCGTGGAGCCCCCTGTTTCTTCGGAAGACCCTGGTCAGGAACAAAATGCTGCCGCCGAACAGCGCCAAATCGTCGAGTTAGCCGACGATGAGGCGCCGGGCGAATCCCCGGCGCCGGCGCTGGACGATACGGTAATCAGGATCTTTACCCAGGAAACCCTCAATCATCTCGGTACCATAAGAAACTTCCTGGGCGCCGCAACGACCGCAGTGTCTCCCGAGCTATTGCTGGCGGTTCATACCCTGGGTGGAACTTCCCGTTCCCTGCATCTGGTCGAGATGTCAAATCTGTTCCACGCGCTGGACGAACACCTCAATCGGATCCGGCAGAAGGGTGAGGCGCTCGTTGAGGTCGAATGCAGGATACTGGATAAAGCGGCGATACTGTCGGCGCAGGTGCTCGACCGTCTCAATACGGACCGTACCTTCCCCGCGTCGGTTCGAACTGAATTCGACGGTTTACATGAGGAGCTTGCGCGTGTTCGTGAATTCGGCGATTTCGCGTCAGCCCGGGGGGAGAAACGGCCCATATCCGGGATTAGTTTGCTCGGTGAACTGATGTCGCAGGACAAAACCCGCGGCCTGGACGGTGCGGATGTTACGGCACGGGCCCGGACTAGCGCTGCCGGTGATGAAGTTGATGATCTCCGCAGCGTTTTTCTCGAGGAGTCGACGGACATACTGAGCCGAATCAACAAGAGTCTTGATGAATGGCGTGGCAGTGCGGATCAGAACGGGTCGCTGGGGAATATCAAAAGGGATCTGCATACATTGAAGGGCGGTGCCTATGCCGCCGGTTTTGAAGCGATGGGTGATCTCAGCCACCAGACCGAGACTATGCTGCAGCGGCAGGAAAACGGACTGGCGATCAGCGGTGAAGAACTCAGATCGCTGCTCGAGGAGACCCATGATTCTCTTGTTGAAATGGTGATTCAGATCGGGCGTGGTGCATCGATTACCGATACGGCATATCTGAGCGCCAGACTTTCAGGACTGATCGGCCGCGGTCCGGGGGAACGAGAAGACGCAGCGCATGCCATTGAGGACACGGAGAAGATCGTTGAAGGTGAAGTATCCGCGAGCACAGCGGATCTTCATGATCCGGCGACGGAATCGATGGTCACCGAATCCGGCTCTGTCGTTGAACCGGAGTCGTTCAGATCCGGGCACGAAGTGCTGCGCATCGATTCCGCTATGCTCGACAAACTTGTCAACTACGCCGGTGAGTTGAGCATAACCCGGGCTCAGATGCAGGAACATCTTGGTACGCTGCGGTCGAATCTGGGTGAACTCAGAGACAACGTTGCGCGTTTCAGTGAACAGTTGCGGCGGCTGGATCTGCAGGCCGACAGCCAAATACGTTCGCGCCTGAACGATACGTTCAAGCATCCGGAAGACGATGGCGCACGCGGCAGCGAATTCGATCCGTTGCAAATGGACCGATATACCGAACTGCAGCAGCTTTCCAGGGGATTGTCCGAGAGCCTGGACGACCTGACGACCATACAAACGGGAATTACCCGCTTCGTTCACGACTCTGAATCCGTATTGCAGCAGCAGGCGAAGCTGGGTTTCGAACTGCAGGATGGCTTGATGAGCACGCGCCTGGTGCCGTTCTCGACGATACTCCCCAGATTGCGGCATCAGGCTCGGCAGGTTGCGCGGGAACTGGAAAAGGATATAGAGCTCCGCATGAACGGGGGAGAGGTCGAGATCGATCGTAAAGTCCTAGACGGGATTTCTGAAGCACTGGACCACATGATAAGGAATGCAGTGGATCATGGCATTGAAAATCCGCAGGACAGGGAGCGGCAGGAAAAACGGCGTGCGGGCACCATTCTTATCGATTGCAGGCAGCGGGGTAATGAAGTTGTCGTCAGGTTCGGCGACGACGGCAGGGGGCTTGATGCGGAGAATATCCGAAAAAAAGCGGTCGAACAGGGACTGATAGAATCGGGCGACCCGATCTCGGATGAGCAACTCATTCAGTTCATCGTCCTTCCGGGTTTCACCACTGCGACCGAAGTGACCCAACTATCGGGCCGTGGCGTGGGTCTGGATGTCGTACACGACGCGGTACGAAGACTCGGTGGCAGTATCATTGCCGAAAGTCAACCAGGCCGGGGAACCGCTTTTGAGATCAGTCTGCCCGTGTCGTTGTCCATTACCCAGGCCGTCTTTGTGCGATGCGGCATGCAGGAGTTTGCGATACCGCTCAATATTGTCCAGAGCGTGATAAAAGCGGATACCGGGGAAATGCTGCCTTCAGCCCACGGCCGGCCACGATTTGAAAAAGACGGTCATACTTATCCGCTGCTTGATCTGCCCAGGCACCTCGATCTCGCGCACGGTGGAGAGGAAAAACAAAGGGCTGCCATCCTTATCGTTCGGATGGGTGCCCGCGAGGTCGCGGTGAAAGTAAGCGAACTCATGGGATCCCAGGAAGTGGTCGTGAAATCTCTGGGACGACATATATCCCCCGTGGAATGGATAGCCGGTGCCACCATCCGGGGTGACGGCAGCGTAATCATCATCCTGGATCTGGCGGGATTGTGGATAGCGGACGAACGGCATAGCAGCATGGAATCGACTGTTCAGGAAGTTTCTGAGCAGCCACCGCTGGTCATGGTCGTCGACGATTCGCTCACGGTTCGGAAAGTCACCGCACGAAATTTGTCGCGCCATGGCATGGAGGTGGTGATGGCAAAAGACGGCATAGATGCCCTGGAGGAAATAGGCAAGAGACAGCCGGATCTGATGCTGGTGGATATCGAAATGCCACGCATGGACGGCTACGAACTCACGGCACAGGTCAGAAACGACCCGTTGACCAGAAACATTCCGATCGTGATCATTACATCCCGCGCGGGAATCAAGCTGGGCGCTAACGACTACCTGACCAAGCCATATCAGGAAGAGGAGCTGATTGCCCACGTTGAAAAATGCCTCGCTTCTTCCGGATTCCCCAGTCAGGGAACGCAGCCACTCCCCCCGTCCCCCTAGCCGCCTATTTCGTTGCTCGTGAAATCCCGTCCCACGCAACATCGCAGAGGAGCTGTATTTCCTCCGGGGTAATGACGTATGGCGGCATGAAGTAGACCACGTTTCCGAGGGGACGGAGCAGGGCCTGGTTCTGGATCGCGTATTCGTAGACCCTCATGCCCCGGCGCTCCTGCCAGGGATACGGGGTTTTACTCGCCTTGTCCTGGACCATTTCAATGGCAACGATCATGCCGGTCTGGCGAACATCGGAGACATGCGGGTGTTCTTCGAATCTCTTAGTGGCTTGCGCCATGAAGGAGCTCAACGCCTTGTTCTGCTCGATGGCGTCGTGTTCCTCGAAGAGTTCCAGCGTGGCCAGTGCGACGGCGCAGCACAGGGGATTGCCCGTGTAGCTGTGCGAGTGTAGAAAGCCCTTCAGGCTGTCGTATTCGTCGTAGAAGGCCTGGTAGATCCGATCCGAAGTGACGACCGCGGACAACGGCAGGTACCCAGCCGTCAGACCCTTTGCCAAACAAATGAAATCCGGCGTGATGCCTGCTTGCTCGCAGGCGAACATAGTGCCCGTGCGCCCGAACCCGACAGCACACTCGTCGGCAATCAGGTGGACGTCGTGGATATCGCATAGCTCCCGCAGTTTCATCAGATAGGCCGGATGGTGCATGCGCATGCCGCCCGCGCACTGCACCAGCGGCTCGATGATTACCGCGCAAATCCGGTGGGCATGCTCCTCCAGCGTCCGTGCCAGATCGCCGGACCGTCGCAGGGCATATTCCTCGGCGCTCTCCCCGGGTTCGCGGCAGTAGGCATCGGGCGACGGCACCGTGTAAGGCTTGAGCAGAAGCGGTTCGAACGTGTCCTTGAATATTGACACGTCGCCAACCGACAGGGCGCCGATGGTTTCGCCGTGATAGCTGTTCTCCAGATTAACGAACCGGGTTTTGCCGGTTTGTCCGCTGTTTTTCCAGTACTGGAAGCTCATCTTGAGGGCGATTTCTATGGCCGCGGAACCGTTCTCCGCATAGAAGCATCGTTTCAGATTGCCGGGCGTGATTGCGGCCAGCTGCTCCGACAGTCGCACCACCGGCTCGTGGGTACAGCCGGCAAGGATGACATGCTCGAGCTGTTTGGCCTGATTTCGAAGGGCGGCGTTGATATACGGGTTGGCGTGACCGAACAGGTTGACCCACCACGAGCTGATCGCATCGATGTAACGATTGCCGTCGAAATCCTCCAGCCATACTCCGTCGCCGCGACGCACCGGGATGGGCGGCACCCGTTCGTGGTCCTTCATTTGCGTGCACGGGTGCCATACCGTGCGAAGCCCTCTATCGATCAGTTCCTGATTACTAGTCATGGGTTGTGACGTCCTCTATGTAGGTATAAATTAACATCATCCAGTTGCCGGCGGGAGTTTGTTACAATCCCGCGCCACAGTACCTTTTCACAAATACCGGTTTTCAATGTCATTTTCCCACCCTTCAGGCGCGGAAGTCGCGGATATCGTTCGCGGCGTCGGGCGTGCCGTGCTGGGCGAAGGTTTGCAATCGGATATTCAGATTAAGCGTGACGGAAGCCTCGTGACGGACCACGACCTCGACATCCAGACCAGACTGTACGAATTGCTGCATGCGCGCTGGCCCGAAATTTCTTTCCTGGCAGAGGAAATGTCGGATACCGAGCAATCTGAAGTCATCACCACGGCGGAGCGCTTCTGGTGTCTGGACCCGCTTGACGGAACGACAAATTTCACCTCCGGTCTGCCTTTCTACGGAATATCTCTTGCTTTCATGGAACAGGGCGTTGCCAGCCTTGGCATTATATTCGACCCGATAAGGGACGAGTGCTTCGTGGCCAACGCGGGCGGCGGGGCGTTTCTGAATGGCAGACCCCTTAAGACAAGGCAGGCGACGCGCAGCCTGCATTGCATCGCCTGCGTGGATTTCAAGCGCCTGGCGCGGACCCTTTCCGAGCATCTGGTCGCCAGACCCCCCTACAAGTCGCAGCGGAACTTGGGTGCCTGCGTACTGGAGTGGTGCTGGCTGGCGGCAAACCGTTTTCAGCTGTATCTACACGGCGGACAGAAACTGTGGGACTATGCGGCGGGAAATCTGATTCTTCGTGAAGCGGGCGGCAGCGCGGTAACGCTGGACGGCTCGCCGATTCCCGGCAAGGACCAGTTCAAAAGCCGAAAGATTTCCGTCGTTGCCGCCAGCAATCCGGCTTTGCTGGATGACTGGTTGTCATGGATCCACGACCGGGCTGATCTGTACAACCTATTGCTCAACGCGAAGGGCGCCCCCTCCACCAGCTGAAACCGGATAAAATGCGAGCGACAGTTTTTCCATGAACGATGACATCCAAGAACTCTCCGCGACACGGCGTGAGCTGGCCAATGCCATACGTGCATTGAGTATGGACGCGGTCCAGCGAGCCAACTCGGGTCACCCGGGCATGCCCATGGGAATGGCTGACATCGCGGAAGTATTGTGGCGCGATTTTCTCAGGCACAATCCCGCGAATCCCGACTGGGCCGACAGGGACAGGTTTGTCATATCGAACGGCCACGGGTCCATGCTGCTCTACTCCCTGTTGCACTTGTCCGGATATGGTCTGACCATCGAGGATCTACGTAACTTCCGGCAGCTCCATTCCCGAACCCCCGGGCATCCGGAATATCATGAAGCACCGGGGGTGGAGACCACAACCGGTCCCCTCGGACAGGGAATTACTAACGCGGTGGGGATGGCGATAGCGGAAAAAACGCTGGCTGCCAAGTACAACAGGGGTGAGCACAGGGTCATCGACCACACCACCTACGTATTTCTGGGCGACGGCTGCTTGATGGAGGGCATCTCCCATGAGTCGTGCTCGCTGGCGGGCACGCTGGGGCTGGGAAAGCTGATCGCTTTCTGGGACGACAACGGCATATCCATCGACGGTGAAGTCAAGGGATGGTTTACGGATGACACCGCTGCTAGATTCGAGGCCTACGGCTGGCATGTGATCCGGGATGTAGATGGCCACGATCCCGAAAGCGTACGTGCCGCCATCGTGGAGGCGCGTTCGCGCGCGGATCATCCCAGTCTGATCTGCTGCCGGACCATAATTGGGTGGGGTTCGCCGAACAAGCAGGGGACGGCCGGCTGCCACGGTGCGGCGCTTGGCGAGGATGAGGTGGGCCTGGTCAGGGAGAACATCGGCTGGCCGCATGAGCCATTTGCCATCCCTGCCCGGATTTACTCCGCCTGGGATGCACGCACGCGGGGTGGCGAACTCGAAGCAGACTGGTGCAGCCGCTTCGAGACGTACGAGGCTGCCCACCCGGATCTTGCCGCCGAACTGACCAGACGTGTCGAGGGCCGGCTGCCGGTGAATTGGGCAGAGTCGACGGCCCGGTATATCCGCGAGACGGCCGAGGCAGGGGACAAGAAGGCGACCCGGGTGTTTTCGCAGGCCTGTTTGAACGCGTACGCTCCGGTGTTGCCGGAATTAATCGGCGGGTCCGCCGACCTTACCGGCTCCAACAACACCACCTGGTCCGGGTCGGCGGCATTGACTACTGAAAGCCGCGACGCGAACTATATCTACTATGGCGTAAGGGAATTCGCCATGTCCGCCATAATGAACGGGCTCGCATTACACGGCGGATTCATACCCTACGGCGGGACATTTCTTGTTTTCTCGGATTACGCGCGCAATGCGGTCCGCATGGCGTCTCTGATGAAAGTACAGAGCATTTTTGTCTATACCCATGATTCGATTGGGCTCGGTGAGGACGGTCCGACCCACCAACCCGTGGAGCACGCCGCAAGCCTGAGACTGATTCCGGGAATGTCCGTGTGGCGGCCCTGTGACGGCGTCGAGACGGCTATTGCATGGAAGCTGGCGATCGAACGCCGGGACGGACCGACATGTCTGCTGCTGACACGGCAGGGCCTGCCCCATCAGAATAGAACGACGGATCAGATGGCTAACATCTCCCGGGGCGGTTATATTCTGGTGGACACCGACGGCGAGCCCGATATCATAGTCATCGCGACTGGATCCGAGGTTGAAATTGCGGCCAGCGCGGCCGCCAACTTTCCGGGACGAGTGCGGGTCGTATCGATGCCGAGCACCGACGTTTTCGATAGCCAGGACGAAGAATACCGGGAGAAGGTCCTGCCCTCTTTCGTTACGCGACGTATGGCAGTGGAGGCCGGTGTAACCGATTACTGGCGCAAGTACGTGGGTTTGTCCGGAAGCACGATCGGGATCGATTCTTTCGGTGCATCGGCTCCGTCCGCGGATGCTTTTGAATACTTCGGCCTTACCGCGGAAAAAGTAACGGAACGACTTCGCGATATGCTGGATTGAAAAATTAAATTAACAACCCGCTATCTCGAGGTGGGACGGGAAATTTCCAGGAAATCCATGGTTGTCGATGGTCGAACGACCTGGCCTGGTTGAAATCGGCGCGGAGCGCACCTCCTAAAGTGGTAGGGACGCGCTGGTTTACTTCGCCAGGTATGGCATAAGCTCCGCCCTCGCCTCGATAATGGATCAGGGAATTCACTACACTAGTTAAACTGTTTTCAAGAACTTCACAAGCAATAGGAGATATTAGTTATGACAATCAAGGTCGCAATAAATGGTTTTGGTCGGATTGGTCGCAACGTGTTCCGCGCCATGTTCGAATCCGGCCAGTCCGATGACTTCGACGTGGTTGCGATCAACGATCTGGGCGACGCCAAGACCAACGCACACCTCCTTCAGTACGATACGACTCACGGAAAATTCCGTTTTGACGTCGTTGTGGAAGACGACGGCTTCAGGGTCGGCAATGAATCGGTAAAAGTGCTTGCCGAACGTGATCCTTCTAAACTGCCCTGGAGCGATCTGGGTGTCGATGTCGTCATGGAGTGCACGGGGATGTTCAACAGCAAGGAAAAGGCGGGGGTACACGTCCAGGCCGGGGCGAAGAAGGTCATTTTATCCGCGCCCGGGGGCAAGGACGTGGACGCGACCATTGTCTACGGCGTTAATCACGATACGCTCAAGTCTACGGATACGGTAATTTCCAATGCCTCGTGCACGACCAACTGTCTCGCCCCCCTCGTCAAGGTGTTAAACGATGGAATCGGGATCCTGGGTGGCGTCATGAATACCATTCATGCGTATACCAACGACCAGGTTTTAACCGACGTCTATCATACCGACCTGCGTCGCGCCCGCTCCGCCACCCAATCGATGATCCCGACCAAGACCGGTGCCGCGGCGGCGGTTGGCCTGGTCCTGCCCGAGCTGAACGGCCTGCTCGACGGCTTTTCCGTGCGCGTACCGACCATCAACGTATCCCTGGTGGATCTGTCTTTCCAGGCGGCGCGGGACACATCCGTAGACGAAGTGAATACGTTGATGAAGAGCGCGTCCGAAGGTGATCTCAAGGGCGTGCTGGAATACAACGACAAGCCTCTGGTTTCCATCGACTTCAACCACAACCCGGCATCATCGATCTTCGATGAGTCCATGACCCGGGTAGTCAACAATCGCACCGTCAAGGCCTGTTCGTGGTACGACAACGAGTGGGGGTTTTCGAACCGGATGCTGGATACCTGCAAGGTGCTGATGAACGCGTAAGCAATCGTTCGCGCAATCGACTCTGAAGGCGTAACCATGAAAAAAATGATCGATCTCGATCTGGCCGGGAAGTACGTACTGATCCGGCAGGATCTCAATGTGCCGGTAAAGGATGGCAAGGTGACCAGCGATGCAAGAATCCGTGCGTCGCTGCCAACGGTTGAGTTCGCCAGGAATGCCGGTGCCAAAGTAATCCTGATGTCGCACCTCGGCAGGCCCGCGGAAGGTGAGTTCGATGAGAAGTTCTCGCTCAAGCCGGTTGCCGAACATATGTCCGCTCTGCTGAACAGCGAGGTCGGTAAGGTCAGGGACTATGCGAATATTGGCGATATCCGTGACGGCCAAGTCGTATTGCTCGAAAACGTCCGGTTCAACGCCGGGGAAAAGGCCAACGACGAGGAACTGGCGCGACGCTATGCCGGCCTTTGCGACGTGTTCGTCATGGACGCCTTTGGCACCGCGCATCGCGCCCAGGCCAGCACGCACGGCGTCGCCAAATTTGCGCCGGTGGCGTGTGCGGGGCCCCTGCTCGCGGATGAACTGGTTGCGCTGACCCGTGCGCTCAAAGACCCCGCGCGGCCCATGGTGGCGCTCGTCGGCGGCTCCAAGGTCTCCACCAAACTCAGCGTCCTGAATACGCTCTCCGGCGTGGTTGATCAGCTGATACCCGGTGGCGGGATTGCAAATACATTTATCGCCGCCGCCGGCCATAGCGTGGGTAAATCCCTGTACGAGGAAAACCTCGTTGGCCAGGCCAAGGAACTGATGGACACGGTGCGGCAAAAGGGCGGTGAAATACCCATCCCGTCCGACGTTATGGTCGCTACTGAGTTTTCGGAATCCGCTCGCGGCACGCTGAAACCGGTGGACCGGGTAGGAGATGACGAAATGATCCTGGATATCGGACCGGCCAGTGCCCGGCAAATCGCCGACTTGATGAGGAGTGCGGGTACTATCGTGTGGAACGGTCCGGTGGGTGTGTTCGAGTTCGACGAGTTTGGTCAGGGTACAGAGACGATTTCCCATGCTATTTCGGAAAGCGGCGCGTTCTCTATTGCCGGCGGGGGGGATACCCTGGCCGCCGTAGACAAGTACGGCGTGAGGGACGGCATATCGTATATCTCGACCGGTGGAGGTGCTTTCCTCGAGTTTCTGGAAGGTAAGACGCTTCCGGCCGTCGATATGCTGGAGCAAAGAGACGTTGATTAAATCCCTCTTGAACCAGCGCGCGTGACCGTGCCGATCGGCTCGTGGAGTGCGGCGACCGGCTGCGGGCAGGCCGGGGAACGGTAGTGCTCCGCCGTACCAAGATTGTCGCAACGGTGGGGCCGGCAACCGACGATATCGATACCATGGATGAACTCATCCGGAGCGGCATGGACGTCGCTCGCGTCAACTTTTCTCACGGGGATTTCGAGACTCATCAGCGGCGCGTCAACGTCATCCGAGAACGCTCGAAGCGACAGGACCGCCACGTTGCAATCATGGTGGATTTGCAGGGGCCCAAGATCCGCATAGAGGGATTCAGGCACGGCTATGTCGAGCTCGAGAATGATCAGCCCTTTATTCTGGATATCAGCCTGGGTGAGAAAGACGGCAACAAACATCGCGTGGGAGTGACTTACAAGGACCTGATGAACGACGTAGAACCCGGTGACGTGCTGCTTCTCGACGACGGCAACGTCTCCATGGTGGTTGAAAAACTGGAAAAGAACGAAATCCACTGCCGCGTGCACAACGGCGGCGTGTTGTCCGATAGCAAGGGATTGAACATGCAGGGCGGAGGGCTCACTGCCGGGGCGTTGACCAGAAAGGATCTGGAGGACATAAAGCTCGCGGCCCGTCTCGAAGCCGACTATCTGGCCGTGTCCTTCGTACGCACCGCCCAGGATGTCAGGCAGGCCAGGTGGCTGCTGGAAGCGGCGGGGGGGCGGGCACACATCGTGGCAAAGATCGAGCGCGCCGATGCGATGGATCATATCGACGAAATCCTGGATGCGTCGGATGCGGTCATGGTCGCCCGCGGTGATCTCGGCGTGGAAATCGGCAATGCCGAACTACCCGGTGTTCAAAAAAAAATCATCCGGCGCGCGCGTAACGGCAACTGTATCGTCATCACGGCAACGCACATGATGCAGTCCATGATCGAGAATCCCCAGCCCACGCGGGCGGAGGTGCTCGATGTAGCCAACGCGGTCATGGACGGGACGGATGCCGTCATGCTGTCGGCGGAAACCGCGATTGGAAAGTACCCCGTCACCGTGGTGGAAAGGATGGCCAGCATCTGCGTCGGTGCCGAACGCCAGCGTGTGACAATGATCTCCAGCCTTCGGCTCGACGCAAAGTTCGAGAGCATAGAAGAAGCGGTGGCCATGGCGGCGATGTATGCGGCGAACCATTTCGACGTGCGCGCCATCGTCACCATGACCGAATCGGGAAAAACGGCAAAATGGATGTCCCGCATCAGCAGCGGTCTGCCCATATTCGCTATGTCCAGGCAGATTGCCACGCTGCGCCGGGTGACCTTGTATCGCGGCGTTTATCCGATCTATTTCGATATCAAGGATGGCCAGCGCGGCGACCAGGCCCAGGGTGACGTGTTGCGAGAGCTTCTGCGCCTGGGTGTGGTCAACGAAGGCGATTCGGTAATCGTTACCCAGGGCGA
The DNA here is from genome assembly GCA_947259955.1 of uncultured Gammaproteobacteria bacterium. Classification (GTDB taxonomy): domain Bacteria; phylum Pseudomonadota; class Gammaproteobacteria; order Arenicellales; family JAANXG01; genus JAHEKE01. Next base: position 4,539 of record CAMYOI010000004.1, on the reverse strand, counting down.
ACTCACCGGGGTCATAGGAGGCACTAATTCGATGAAGATACTGGTAGCATGAGCGCACGCTGGGCAACGACCCCGTAGCGGCATTAATTTTTTGTTTGGGAGACTACTATGGCTTTGATTTCACTGAGACAACTGCTTGACCACGCAGCTGAAAACGACTACGGATGCCCGGCATTCAACGTCAACAATCTGGAGCAAATGCGTGCCATCATGGAGGCCGCGGACGAGACCGATAGCCCGGTAATCGTGCAGGCATCGGCTGGGGCTCGCAAATACGCCGGTGCACCTTTTCTGAGGCATCTCATCCTGTCGGCGATAGAGGAATGGCCCCATATCCCAGTGGTCATGCACCAGGATCACGGCGGATCACCGGCGGTATGCCAGCGGTCGATCCAGCTTGGATTTTCGTCGGTCATGATGGACGGTTCCCTGGGTGAAGATATGAAGACACCGATGGACTATGGGTACAACTCGAGTGTTACACGGCACGTGGTCGACATGGCGCATGCCTGCGGCGTATCGGTGGAGGGCGAACTCGGCTGCCTCGGATCTCTCGAAACCGGCGAGGCCGGGGAGGAGGATGGTTCAGGCGCCGAAGGCAAACTCACGCACGATCAACTGCTGACCGACCCCGAGGAGGCGGCGCAGTTCGTCAAGGATACCCACGTTGACGCTCTCGCCATTGCCATAGGTACCAGCCACGGCGCATACAAGTTCACCAGACCGCCCACCGGCGATATACTGGCCATCGATCGCATCAAGGAAATCCACGCCCGCATACCCGACACCCATCTGGTGATGCACGGCTCGAGTTCCGTGCCGCAGGACTGGCTCGAAATCATCAATACCTACGGCGGTGCGATGGGTGAAACCTATGGCGTGCCGGTCGAGGAGATCCGTGAAGGAATCAGACACGGTGTGCGAAAAGTCAACATCGATACGGACCTTCGGATGGCCTCGACGGGCTCGATCAGGAAATATTTCAACGATCACCCCGCCGAGTTCGATCCGAGGAAATATCTGGGCGCCGCGCAGGCGGCGATGCGTGAAATTTGCAGGAGTCGATACGAGGCTTTCGATACCGCGGGCAACGCCTCGAAAATCAGACCGGTCAGCCTGGAAAATATGACGCCGCGTTATTCTTCCGGTGATCTCGACCCGCGCGTAAATTAGACCTTCGAGGCAGATCCGGCCGCGCCGGCCGAATTAATCGGTGAATGCGCTTCCGAGCGCGCCGATGTTTTCTTTGACCGCGTTGGTCAATCGATCACGGCTCTCGTCGGACGCGAGCAGCCAGATTACAATCCATAAAAACAACGTCAGCACGGTCACTTTCCTGAGCCCCGACGAGACCCATTGTCTCGATGCGAACCCGGCCAAACGGTCGCGGTTCGCGTGATAGGCCCGGTAGAAAAAACCGATTAACCTGAACGGCGGGTCGAGAAGGAATTTATACCAGCTCAATTCAGGAGTTCAATCGTCGCGTTGCTGGTCGTTGTCGGAAAATCCTTGTTTTATCGACTGCACCAGGTCGACCAGCAGCATGCCCGACACAATCGCAACGATGATCATAAACGGTATGGCACTTATGGATTCCGCCAGCCCCCCTACGAAAGCGATAAACAGCGCAGCCGATAGAACACCGGTAATCATATTGTCCATTTTAATTTCGCCTCATTGTTGATGTGAATTCGCCACCGAACAGGGATCGAGCGTTCACTGGTCCAGGCGCTCTACCAGCCACCGGGCCGTTCTGAAAAGCCTGGCGTCATCACCGGTGGCGCCGACCAGCTGTGCACCCAGGGGCATTTCAGCAGGACCCTGGAGAACGGGCAGATTGAGTGCAGGCGTGCCGCACAGCGTCCAGATCGTGCAAAATGCCGGGTCTCCGGTGAAGGATATGTCTGGAGCTTCGCCAGGCGTAGACGGGGTGAGTAACGCATCATAGTCGACGAAATACTCATCCAGTACCGTATTGTATTCCCGAATTCGATCCACGGCTTCATTGTAATCCGTCGCCAACACGCGCTGGCCCTGCTCGATCATGTCCCGCAGCTTCGTGCTCATTTTTTCGACGCCTCTGCGGTACAGGCTTGAATAATTCCTTGCCAGATCGGCTTCCATGATGATCTTGTGGTCGTCCAGCGCTCTGTTGAATACCGGCGGCAGATCCACCACCTCGACTCGGCCACCGGCATGTTCTATCAGCTCCCTGAAGGCGTCCTTGGTCGCCTGCTCGGCCCGATCCCAAGCAGGTGTGCGCACGAAAGCCAGCCGCGGCTCCACGGGGGGCGGTTCAACCAGCGTGCGTGAAATCGCCGGCCGGGCCCGGGGGAGCATGTCCGGGTCGTCCTGATCGTAAACCATCAGCACATCTGAGATCAGGGCCAGGTCGTCCAGGTTGCGTGCGAACACACCCACGGTGTCCAATGGGCGCGACTGGGCCAGAACGCCGCGGCGGGAGATTCTGCCGAAGCTCGGCTTGAATCCGTATACGCCGCAAAACGACGCGGGCCGGATTACCGAACCATTGGTCTGGGTGCCGACGCCAAGGGGGGTCATGAATGCCGCCACAGCGGCCGCGGATCCGCTCGATGAGCCGCCGGGCGTACGCTCGAGGTTGTGCGGATTGCGGGTCTTTCCGGGGGTGTATACCGCGAGTTCAGTGGTTACCGTCTTGCCGAGTATGATGGCGCCCGCCTCGCGCAGAGTCGCCACCAGCGCCGCGTCTTTTGGCGGCGTTCTGCCGGCGCACAGCACGGTGCCGCGCTCGGTGGGCAGATCAAAGGTGTCGATGATGTCCTTGATACCCACGGGAACGCCGTGCAGGGGCCCGGTCGCGCGGCCTCGCCGTCGCGATTCGTCGGCTTGCCGGGCTTGTTCAAGCGCGAATTCGGCGTCTAAATGCACCCAGGCGCCGATCTCCTTGTCGAACTGGTCGATTCTGTCGAGACAAGCCTGGATCAGTTCCTGTGAGGACACCTTGCCCGAACGTATTGCCTCCGCGGCGTCACGCGCGCCGAGGTGGACGCTATCGACGGCCAATTCAAAATTCCCCGGTCAGGAAGGCACTTTACCGAACAGATAATCCGGCAACCACAGCGCAATCTGCGGAAAGTTGTACAACAGGACCATGGAAAATATGACGATCAACAGATAAGGCATGATCCCGCGAAATATTTCCATCAACTGAATGTAGGGCGGTGCCACTCCCTTCAGATAGTACGCGGCCATGGCCATCGGCGGAGTCAGAAATGAAGTCTGCAGGTTCAGCGCGACCAGTATCCCGAAGAACAGGGGGTTCACGTTGAAGGTCTCCAGCATGGGTAGAAAAATCGGCACGAAGATGATGATGATTTCGGTCCATTCCAACGGCCATCCGAGGAAAAAGATGATGGCCTGGGCCAGAATCAGGAATCCGACCGTGCCGATATCCATCGCCAGCACCCATTCCTTGACCAGGTCATGGCCGCCGAGGTAGGAAAACACCGAGGCAAAGGTCCACGATCCGACGAATAGCCAGCACACCATGGCGGAGGTCTTGGCGGTGAGAAACACCGCCTCCTTCAAACGTACCCAGGTTAGGGACCGGTACAGCGAAGCCAGCACCAGACCGCCGAATGCGCCGACGCCCGCTGCTTCAGCGGGGGTTGCGAGTCCCATCAGGATCGCGCCGAGCACGCTCAGAATCAACACCGCCAGCGGGATGAACGAGGTCAGCAGTTCCCACAGTATCCGGCCCAACGCCGGCACGTCTTCCTCCCGGGGTTTTGGTGCAAGGCTTGGATTGAATGCTGCGCGCCCGACCACATACACCATATACAGCCCCGCCAGCAGCAGGCCCGGGAACATTGCCGCGGCATACAGCCGAAGCGGCGATATCTCGGCGATCGCCGAGTAGACGATGAGCATGATGGACGGGGGGATCAGGATGCCCAGGCAGCCACCGGCGCAGATCACCCCGGTGGCGAACCTGTGATCGTAGCCCGCTTTGAGCATGGCGGGCAACGCCAGCATCCCCATTAGGGTCACTACCGCGCCGATAATGCCGGTTGCCGTTGCGAACACCGAACAGGTGACCAGCGCGGCCACGGCCATGGAGCCCGGCAGATTGCGGGCCGCCAGTTGAATACTGAAGAACAATCGGTTGACGATGTTGGCCCGCTCTACTACGTATCCCATGAATAGAAACAGCGGCACCGCCACCAGCACGTCGTTGGACATGACCGAGAACGTGTTCTGGACGAACAGGTCGAAAATCCTGTTGTCGAATATCGTCTGCATCCGCAGCGGGTCGTAATACGCGTAGTAGCCGAATGCGAGACCCATCGCGATCAGCGTGAACGCTATAGGGAAGCCCAGCATGACCATAAAAATGAACAGGCCGAGCATCATGATGGCGATTTGCGGGTCAGTCACGATACTGCTCCGAGTTCGACAGGTCTTCCTGCTCGTGCATGAGCATGGTTTCGGTTTCCTGGACGTCGTGCAGGCGCGGCGGCCATTCGCCGGTTCTGATACAGATTACGCAGCGAACCG
>CAMYOI010000003.1 GCA_947259955.1 uncultured Gammaproteobacteria bacterium | reverse complement strand
GGCCAGGTGTACGTTAGGCGAGTAACCGCCGGACACCGCCACGCAGTCGCATTCGACTTTTTCAGCGAACAATCCGCTCGGCCGCTGGAGAGACAGTGCGGCGACACGATGATGTCCATGCGCCTTCATCGGCAGCATGCCGGTCTCGACCCGGATACCCTCCGCGCGGGCCGCCTCCGCTACCGGGCCCGGATCGAGTCGAACGTCCGCGATGACCGGGACGCGCAAACCGTGCTTCTTCAGCAGCATGGCGGTTTTGTAGGCGTCGTCGTTGTTGGTGCAGACCGCAAAGCGCCGGCCCGGTGCGACGGCATATCGATCGACGTAGCGTCGTACCGCGGAAGACAGCATGATGCCCGGTTTGTCGTTGTCGTCGAACACCATCGGACGTTCGTGCGCGCCCGTTGCCAGCACCACTTCACCGGCGCGGATCGTCCATAGCCGCTGGCGCGGCTGGTGCGCCGGCGGCACGGCCACGTGATCGTTCGCACGTTCCAGGGCGACCAGCACATTGTGGTCGTAGTAACCCGTCACGGTAGTGCGCCGCATGAGCGTGACGTCCGCCATGGCCGACAAGGTCCCCACGGCCTGCCGCACCCAGTCCGAAGCCAGAACACCGTTTATCACCTCGCTGTGCAGTAACAGGTTGCCGCCCAAGTGCGGCATTTCCTCGGCAACCAGCACGCGCGCGCCCGTCTCCGCCGCCGCCAGGGCCGCCGCCAGACCGGCGGGGCCGCCGCCGACGACGAGCACGTCGCAATGCGCGTGCCCGTGCTCGTAGTGGTCGGGGTCCGGATCGACGGCCGCCCTGCCCAATCCGGCGGAGCGGCGGATCAGCTTCTCGTACACCGACTCCCAGAACGACGCGGGCCACATAAAGGTCTTGTAGTAGAACCCCGCGGTGAAAAATCTTCCGAACAGCTGATTGGCGGACGCCAGATCGACTTTGAGTGATGGATATCGGTTCTGGCTCCGCGCCTCCAGCCCTTCGAAGATCTCCACCATGGTGGCGCGGGTGTTCGGCTCCCGGCGCGGGCCCGTCCTCAGCTCGACCAGCGCGTTCGGTTCTTCGGAGCCGGCGCAAAGCACGCCGCGGGGACGGTGATATTTGAAGCTCCGCCCCAGGAGCGCGATGCCGTTGGCGAGTAGCGCCGAGGCGAGCGTGTCGCCGGCATATCCGGAATAGGTTTTGCCGTCGAAACTGAACCCGACAGGCTTGCCTCTTTCGATGAGGCCGCCCGCAGCGAGTCGATTGATCTGCGTGCTCATCCGCTCTCCCCGCCCGGGACCTCGAGATCGTCTTGAGGTCCGCCGCAGGCGGCGATCTCGTGGGTCAGCGTGTTGCGCACGACTTTGACCCATTGCCGGCAGCCGCCAATGTGATGCCACCACTCCGTGTGCCAGCCTTTGGGATTGTCACGGATATACACGTAGCGAAAAAAGTCCTGCTCCGGCGCGTCCGCATCGGGTCGCATCACCGTGGCATCGCCCTGGTATTGAAACTCGGCTTCGTCCCGCGTGCCGCACCAGGGGCAGTTGATCCTGTGCACGATCGACTCCTACTGGATCCAGGGATTCGGCCCGACGCCCTTCTCGTCGAGCATGCGACCCTTTTCGAAGCGGTCGATGGTGAAGGCGGCGTTGAGAGGGTGGGGTTCGTCCCGGGCGATGGTGTGGGCGAAGCACCAGCCGGATGCCGGCGTCGCCTTGAATCCGCCGTAGCACCACCCGCCGTTGAGATAAAGCCCTTCTATGCCGGTCTTGCAGATGAACGGGCTGCCGTCGAAACTCATGTCCATGATGCCGCCCCAGTGGCGCAGCATCCGCAACCGTCCGATAGCGGGCATGACGGCCATGCCGCCCGCCATCACGTGTTCCATCATGGGCAGGTTGCCGCGCTGGGCGTAGGAATTGTAGCCGTCGAGATCACCGCCGAAAACGAGCCCGCCCTTATCGGATTGCGAAATATAGAAATGCCCGGCGCCGAAGGTGACCACGGTGTCGATGAGGGGCTTGATCCCCTCGCTGACGAAGGCCTGCAATACATGACTTTCCACGGGAAGCTCGATACCGGCCATTTGAGCGAGGCGGGAAGTGTGGCCGGCGACCGCGATGCCGATCTTCCTCGCCTTGAAGTATCCGCGGGATGTTTGAACTCCCACCGCCCTGCCGCCCTCCACGCGGATGTCCAAGACCTCGCAGTTCTGGATGATATCGACGCCCCGGCTGTCCGCACCTCTGGCGTAACCCCACGCCACCGCGTCATGGCGAACGGTGCCGCCGCGCCGCTGCATCAGTCCGCCCTGAATCGGAAAGCGTGCGTTTTCGAAATCCAGTATGGGCACCAGCTCGCGCAGCTGATCCGGATCCAGCAGTTCGGCGTCGATCCCGGCCAGCCGCATTGCATTGCCCCGGCGTGCGAACGCATCGCGCTGGGGATCAGAATGAAACAGATTGATCACGCCGCGCTGGCTGACCATGGCGTTGAAGTTGAAGTCCTGCTCAAGACCCTCCCACAGCTGCATCGACTTCTCGTAGAAGTGGGTATTCGGCGGCAGCATGTAGTTCGAACGGATGATGGTGGTGTTGCGTCCGACATTGCCGCTGCCTATCCAGCCCTTCTCCAGCACGGCGATGTTGGTCAGTCCGTGCTCGCGGGCGAGATAGTACGCCGTGGAAAGGCCGTGGCCGCCCCCTCCGATAATAATGATGTCGTATTCCTGTCGGGGTTCGGGATCGCGCCACATGGGTTTCCAGCCCGTGTGGCCCTTGAGGCCCTGCCAAAAAATGGAAAAAGCGGAGTACTGCACTTAACTTGTCTACGAAAACTCTGGTTTGTTCTGATATGGATGGTCATTGCGAGGAGCGGAGCGACGTCCCACTCCATGGGCGATGGAAATCCAGCGACACTGGATTGCTTCACTTCGTTCGCAATGACTCGGCCTCGCGTTGATCAGGATCTTCCCCGAACGATTGTTAATCTAATTGGACCGGCAGTCCACGGGTCCTTGTTTAGTGACGGATTATTCAACATAAATCAGCCGGTAACAACACGAAGACCCATACTTTGGTTGGAGTACATCGCCTTCAGGTCGCGGGTACATCGATATGGTTCGCAATTGGTCCATCAAGCGCCTCCTCCGTGAGAAAACCGCCGGACTGATGCGCCCACAGATTGGCGTAGTGGCCGCGGTGCCTGAGCAGTTCCTCGTGCGACCCTTGCTCCACGATCTTTCCGGAGTCCATGACCACCAGGCGGTCCATGGCCGCGATGGTCGACAACCTGTGGGCGATGGCGATGACGGTCTTGTTCTGCATCAGGCTATAGAGATTCTCCTGAATGGCAGCCTCGACCTCCGAATCAAGGGCGCTGGTCGCCTCGTCCAGAACCAGGATGGGTGCGTTTTTCAAAAGTACGCGCGCTATGGCGATGCGCTGCCGCTGCCCGCCCGACAGCTTCACACCGCGCTCGCCGACGTGGGCCGCATAGCCGGTTCTCCCCATGGCATCCTCCAGGCCGAAGATGAATTCGTGGGCATGGGCCTTTTTCGCGGCGGCGACCACCGGCCATAGCGAATGTTGTCGATGACCGAGCGATGCATCAGGGAGGTGTCCTGGGTAACCATGCCGATCTCGGAACGGAGGCTGTCCTGCTGCACCTTTGAGATATCCTGATCGTCGATGAGAATTCTGCCTGCCTCCAGGTCGTAGAAGCGAAGCAGCAGGCTGACCAGCGTGGACTTGCCCGAACCGGATCGCCCCACCAACCCGATCTTCTCCCCGGCTTGAATCGTGAGCGAGAAATCGTCGATCACGCCGGAGGCGATATCCGTCCTGACCTTGCCGTAGTTGAAATGGATTGCATCGTAGCGGATAGTTCCCTCGCGCACATGCAGCAGCGGGGCATTCGGAACGTCCACGATCTTTCTGTCACGGGATAGGGTTTGGATGCCGTCCTGCACCACTCCGATATTCTCGAAAAGCGCATAGATCTCCCACAGTATCCACTGTGACATCCCCTGCAGCCTCAACACCAGTCCCACGGCAAACGCGATGGCCCCGGTCGTGATCGTGCCGAGGTGCCACAGCCAGATAGACATCGCGGCAACCGAAAAGAGCAGCGCGGCGTTGAGCCAGTTCAATGTCGCGGTCAACAGCGTGGACAAACGCATCTGCAGATAGACGTTGTCGAGAAAAGCACCCATGCTCGCGCGGGCGTAGTCGTCCTCGTGAGCGGCGTGGGCAAACATCTTTACCGTACCGATATTGGTGTAGCTGTCGACCACACGGCCGGTTACGGCCGAGCGCGCCTCCGCCTGCTCCATCGAGACGGCGCGCAGGCGAGGTATGAAGTACCGCAGGGCAATCAAATAGCCTGCCAGCCAGAGGATCATCGGCGCGGAAAGCCTGAGGTCGCTCGATGCAAACAACACCAGCGCGGCCGTGAAGTACACGCCGATATAAACCAGCACCTCGGTCAGTTTCATGACGACTTCCCGCACCGCCAGCGCGGTCTGCATCATCTTGGTGGCCACCCGGCCGGCAAAATCGTCCTGAAAGAACTCCACGCTTTGCCTCAGCAGGTAACGGTGCGCCTGCCACCGCGTGCGCATGGCAAAGTTGCCCAGCAGTCCCTGGTGAACGACGGACTCGTAGCCGAATTTCAATATCGGAAGTACGATCAGTACCAGCACACTCATGCCGATGAGATAATATTTGTGCTCCGACCAGAAGGACTCCCGATCAGACGCTACCAGCCAGTCCACCAGGTTGCCGACGAATGCAAACAGGCCGACCTCAACGATAGCAACGATCGTTGCAAACACTGACACCATGAGCAGCAGGGGCCAGAACGGCCACGAGTAGTGAACCAGGAAGCCCAGGAGCGTATCCGGCGGCTTTTCCGGCGGTTCAACCGGAAATGGATCGCTTAGGTTTTCCAGCCAATTGAAAATCTTATCGATCAATCGAACGGTCTCAATTCGCTCTCCGCAACGGCAATATGCAGCTGCGTTAGTCCGAGATTAGCCAGGATTATCCGTGAAATCGATCGCCCGGTCACCCACGGCCCGGCGCCGTCCGGCACTCATGGCAACGGTCTTGTATCGATCGACAGGCGCCCTGGGCGCCCACCGTTTCGAACATCGACTATCTGTGAAGCGCGCCCCCGGTTCGGCTCGAATTTTTCCTCGCAGACTGAGATCTTCGACTGACGCGTTGAGCAGGCCGCGCTTCATGCCCGGACGCGAACCCCCTACCCTTGCTACTCCGCTTTCCACGGGACCGCGGCACGCTTTTCCCCCGGTTTCCGGATTTAGGACCCGCGCTCCCGCTACGTTTGGGTCGCGGCTCCGAGGTGTCGGGTTCCAGGCCCTCCACAACACTTCGTTTGAGCTTTTGCCCGGTAAGGCGCTCGACCCTGGCGAGTTTGTCCCAGTCTCCCGGTCCCACCAGAGAGATCGCATTGCCCTTGGCGCCTGCGCGGCCGGTTCGCCCGATGCGATGAATATAGTCTTCGGCCACCATGGGCATATCGAAGTTGATCACATGACTGATGCCTTTGATATCGAGGCCGCGGGCAGCAACGTCGGTTGCCACCAGCAATCGAAACTTTCCCTGGCGCATGTTTTCTACCGTCCGTTTACGCTTGCTCTGGTTCATATCTCCATGTAGTGCGGCACTTTTGTGCTTCTGCGCTCTCAGGTTCTTTGCCAGCTTTTCGGCGGCGCGTTTGGTGGCCGTAAAGATGAGTGCCCGGGTTACGTCCACGTTGTCCAGGTGGTGATTCAGCAGTTGATGCTTATGCGACACACTGTCTGCATGATGGATGTGCTGTTGAATGGACGTGTGGCGATCACTGTTGGTACTCAACGCGACGCGCACGGGTTCATTCAGTAGTTGCTTTGCGATTTTCAGCACGGCCCCCTCGAGCGTGGCGGAGAACAACAGTGTTTGGCGGTTCGCCGGTGTGGCGGCAGCGATTGTTCTGACGGCATCGACAAAACCCATGTCCAGCATGCGGTCGGCCTCGTCGAGCACAAGTATCTCTACGCGGGAAAGGTCAACCCGCCCCTGATCCATATGGTCCATCAGACGACCCGGGGTCGCCACCAGCAGATCCAGGGTACGAGACAGCATTCTGATCTGTGGCGGATAGGGCATACCCCCGACAACCGTACCGGCGGAGAGCCTGGCGAACCTGCCGAGCTGGCCAATGTCACCGTTGACCTGCAGCGCCAACTCACGAGTCGGCGTCAGCACGAGGACACGAGGTCCCCTGCCGGCACCTCTACCCACATTGAGCAGCCGGTGCAGCGAAGGAAGAACGAACGCCGCGGTTTTTCCCGTGCCCGTCTGGGCAGACGCCATCAGGTCGCGCTCGGACATCACCGCTGGAATAGCCTTTATTTGTATATCGGTAGGCTCGGAAAACCCGATCGACCGGACGGCCTTCAGCAGACTCGCGTCTAGATTAAAATCTTCGAATAACACAGTAGCACCCCTGGCCGCCGGATCGGCGGATTCATTGAAAGGTAATTAAAACGAACTTCAGCGGGATGCGCTGCGGCATCACCGGATCTGGCTCACTCGGATCGTAGAACCAGCTTTTTCCCCGGTATCCACGTGACGCTGCTAACCAGATGACGGGTGATGAAAAAACACGTGAAAGGTCAGAACGTATAGCCCCCACTCGGGAGGTGGCGCGACTATACAGGGTCCACATCGACAAAGCTACCGCAATTATGGGGACACAATACTTAACTCGCGTTAACTTTCGGTCCTGGTTTCTGTTTTTTTAGATTGCGTCCATGGGAAAGGAAGCGAATCGCCCTTGCCACAAATAGCCACGCCAATTTTCTCGTACATTGATTGCACACGTGTAGCGACGGTGTGCTTCACCGATTGCTTTGCTCAAACCTTTCGCATCGCTGGGACACGCAATCAGGTGAATATGATTGGGCATCAGACAGTAGGCCTATATTGCTACCCCGGACCGGCTGCACCAATGACGCATGAGATCAACATATAAAAGGTAGTCCTCGTCACGAAAAAACGTCTTCTGACGACGGTTACCTCGCTGCGTAATATGTAATGGAATTCCGGGTACCACCACTCTGGCCATTCTTGCCATACCGATCCTAGAAATTTAAGTTGAATTTAGCAGCTTTAAAGTTTGCTGATTCCATACGATTTTGTATCGAATTACAAGTTAAGTATCGTGTCCCCGTAATATCCCGTAATACCCGTAATATAGTATCGTATAGACTACGCCTATTCCCCAAGCGGGGTTACAATGGGTCGGGTTCTTACTTGAGAGCCGGTACCGAAGAAACCAAAAAAATACGCGTCAATTATTCCGCCATGCAGGAACAAATAAAATATACACTGGAAGAAAATGAGATCCCCCGCTTCTGGTACAACATAGCCGCGGATTTGCCGGTTCCGCCACCGCCGGTACTGCACCCGGGGACCGGGGAACCGATCGGGCCTGACGACCTGGCGCCGCTGTTTCCGATGTCGGTGATCGAGCAGGAGGTCAGCACCGAGCGAAACATAGAAATTCCCCAACCGGTTCGCGACGTACTCAAACAGTGGCGGCCCACGCCACTGTACCGTGCGCGCAGGCTCGAAAGGGAGCTGAATACCCCGGCTAAGATATTCTACAAGTACGAGGGTGTCAGCCCGGCCGGTAGCCACAAACCCAACACCGCCGTTGCGCAAGCGTTCTACTGCAAGGAAGAAGGTGTCAAACGCATCGTCACCGAAACCGGCGCGGGGCAATGGGGCTCGTCAATGGCACTGGCGGGATGCATGTTCGGTCTCGACATCGAGGTCTTCATGGTGCGCGTCAGCTTCGACCAGAAACCCTACCGACGTGCGTTCATGGAGACGTTCGGTGCAAAGTGCATAGCCAGCCCGAGCGAGTTGACCGCTGCGGGACGGGCAATACTGGCGGAGCACCCGGACAGCACGGGCAGCCTCGGCATCGCGATAAGCGAGGCGGTGGAGTGCGCCGCCCAGGCCGACGACACCAAATACGCGCTGGGCAGCGTGCTCAATCACGTCCTCATGCATCAGACCGTTATCGGACAGGAGGCCTGGCTGCAGCTCGAAAAAGCGGATACCTACCCGGACATCGTCATCGGCTGTACCGGTGGCGGCAGCAATTTCGCGGGTATCGCGTTCCCGTTCATCGGTGAGAAACTGCGCAACGGCCGCGAGGTGGAGATCATCGCGGTCGAGCCGGCAAACTGCCCCACCCTTACCCGCGGCAAGTACGCCTATGACTTCGGCGATACCGCGCAACTTACCCCACTGGTCAAAATGCATACCCTTGGCGCGTCGTTCGTCCCGCCGGGGTTCCATGCGGGCGGTCTGCGCTATCACGGCATGGCCCCGATGGTGAGCCACCTGACCCAGCTTGGGGAGATTGAACCCCGTGCCTACCAGCAGATGGAATGCTTCGAAGCCGGCCTGCAGTTCGCCAGAGCCGAAGGCATCATTCCCGCCCCGGAAGCCAATCACGCGATAAAGGCGACCCTGGACGAGGCCATTCGTTGCCGGGAGGAAGGCAGAAGCAGAACCATTCTGTTCAACCTGTGTGGGCACGGTCATTTCGACATGCAGGCTTACATGGATTATGCGGCCGGACAGCTCGATGATCAGCTCTACGACGAATCAGAGTTGGCCATGGCGCTGGCCGGGCTGCCCGCGGTGGCGTCCTGAAGAACCTTACGGATAGAAACAACCGATTCGTGTCGTCGTCCCCAGAGACCTGGCCCCAAGGCACCACTCTCAGCGCATTGATCGACGATTCCGTCCGATCGATGCCCGACAAGCTCGCGCTCGTGAACGCGGCGGCATCGTTCACATTCCGGGAGCTGAATGATCTGATCGTCAAAGCACCTTGACTCACCCCATAATAAGATCAAGCAGCGAAATTCTAGTCAGGCAAGAATGAACAACCAGCCAATGAACATCGCGGTCTTCGAACTTGGTGAAATACCCGAGGAGCTCAATGAAAAATATCCCTACTACCCCAAAATGATTGCGCAGTGGCTGTCGCCTTCCATGCCGGAGGCCGTATTCACCGGCGTATCGCCCGTCACGGGCGAGGTGTTGCCCCCCGTCCAAGCATTCGACGGCTACATCTACTCGGGATCGCGGCATGGTGTATACGATGAGCTGCACTGGATCGAGCCTCTCGAGGATTTCATTCGTCGCGCCACCGCTGCCGGCAAGCCCCAGTTCGGCATCTGTTTCGGCCACCAGATCGCCGCCGAGGCTTTGGGAGGAAAAGCGTTGAAATCAGATCAGGGATGGGGGATAGGGGTGCACACCTACCACATGCGACTCGGCACCAACGACACCAGCAGACAGGTCCCCGTCATGGTCATGCACCAGGACCAGGTGATTGCCGTGCCGGACACCGCGGAAATCATCGGTGGCAACGAGTTTTGCCCGATTGGTGCCGTGCGTTACGACGACACCGTGCTGACCGTTCAGTTTCACCCCGAGTTCAGCGAGGAGTACATGATCGATTTGCTCGATCTGCGTGGCGGCGTCATATTTCCCGTGGATCGCACCGAGGCCGCACGCAGATCCCTGGCGCAGCCGGCCGACAGCAAACTGATTGCGGACTGGGCTGCAGAATTTTTTCGGGTGCACCGGCAATAATAAACCCAGGTTGCCGCGAACGGGTAAGTCTTATTGATTAGCGCGCTTCATCAACTCGTTAATCTGCATTTTCTCATCCGGGCTTGCGACTTCGACAATCTCTCTAAGTATTCGAAGCGCCTCATCCCTGTCGCCCATGTTCATATAGGCCTCGGCGAGTTCGGTCGTTCAAATTGCCGCCCTCTTCCTCCGTGTCGCTGGATTCCAGAGTGAATGTTTTCACCGATTCATCGGCTTCGGCCGGAGCCGTGGAATCGGACTCGGGGTCGAGTGGCTTTTCCAGATCCGCCTCCAGATCGAAATCCAACTCCGAGGATTTCGAGGTAGCGAAGTTCATCATGTCCGAATCGTCCGAGCTTGCGCCCGGAGGTATGGTTTCGGACCGCGAACCGCTGCCGGACTCATCGGCCCGCCCGAGCGTACCCAAAACTTCCTCACCGACACGCGCATTCTCATCCGGCTCGGGAAACGGTCGCAGCGCTGGATCGACGGGAACGGACGCTTTCGCGAGTACGTCTCGAGGTAATTCGGATGCCGGTATTTTTTCTCGCGAATTCTGCTTTTCAATACTTTCGTCGAGCGGCAGTTCCCCGTCCGCGGATCCGCCTGGTGAGGATTCGCTTTCCTGCGAGTCGTTTTGCTCATCCAGTTCAGGCGTTTGCAAGGGGCTTTTCTCCTGCATTTTGAGCTTCAACTCGACAACCTTGCTCCATGCCGCCTGGTCCATGTCTTCCTCGCTTAGATCCATCTCCGCTACGAGATCGTCGAAGGAGTTGACGTCGTCCTCCTGTTGGTAGACCTCCAGAAGCTTCAGCTTCAGCTCCTTGCGATCCGGATTCCGGCTGGACGCTTCCTTTAGCACCTGTAACGCTTGCCTGGCCCGGCCATACGCCAGATACACCTCGGCTTCGGCCAGCGGGTCGACCTCGGCCGCTTCCATCCTTCCCATTCCGGCGATGCTCAGATCGCTCAGATAACGGGGCTTTTTCGATTTGAACTCCGATAACTGGCTGGCTGCCTCATCCATGTTTCCGCTAGCCATCAAAATGCTCTGTTCCATTCTCATCAAGGCCCTATGCCGACGAATGAGCAGCCAGAGCAACAGCAAGATCAGCAGAATCCCGGCGGCGATCGCGATACGGGACTCGTCGTCTTCAGGCAGTTTGTCGAACCACTTTTGCCAAACGGATTTACCGTCACTGTCTGAACCTGCCGCTACGCGCGATTTCGTCTGGGCGGAGTTCCGTGTTTTGCGCGTCGCGAAGCTTCTGGGCGGCCAGAAGCTGTCCCATTTCCGCGCGCATGGCCTCCATCTGTTCACGCATGGCGGTAATCTGCTGGTTCGCTCCCGCTCTGATCGAGTCGCCTTCAACTTTGACATTAGACGCCGCAGTTGCCGCAACCGCGGGTGATTGCGAAACATCCACCTGATCGCTCAGGTCGCTGAAGTCCGGTCGGGCCGGCGCTGCCTCAGTAGAGTCGCTTTTTGCCAGAGCCGCAACCTGCGCCCGCAATCTGCGGATTTCCTGCTCAGCTTCCGCCAACGCAGCGGTAGCGCTGGAAGCCTCTTTCGTCATCGTTTCCTGCCGCCTGAGGGCGGCGAGCTGTCCGCGCAACGCCAGTATTTCCTGGTCAGCCCCAGCCTGTTTGAGGAAGCCAATCTGTTCCCTGAGCGTGGTTATTTCCTTTTCAGCCTCCGCTTTTATCGATTCTATGTCACCTTCTTTAGTGGAAAGGGCTTTCGATACCCTCTGCTCGTTTTCGAGCTTCACGACCTGCTGCCGCAAAGCGGCGATCTCCCTGTCAATTGCCGCCCTCATGGCTGCGACCTCCATATCCACTTCGGCCGGTACCTCGGATGCATCGCCCGCCGCGTCGGATGCCGGAGGTGCGATCTTGAATACGTATTTATCCGGGTCGTCAGTCGGTTGCGCTTTGGCTTGCATATCCGCGGCGTCCTGGTCCGCGGCCTCTGCCGCGCCTTGTTCCATCGACGGCTCGACTTCCACCACCTCCGGTGTCGCGGTCTCGGCCGGGGCTTCTGCTTGCGCCTTAACCAGTCCAGACCGCGGTGGCGCCGCGTCAGGCCGCTCAGCGATCACGGTGCTCGGCCGGCCCGCTTGCCAATTTTCGATCTGGGCTTTGTAAGACCTGCCAGCCTCCGCCTTAGAGATCAACAGGATCGATTGGTAGTCTTCCAGCGTCAGCGTTTCGCCGGTTTTGAGCTGGTTGATGTTATTGCCTATGAAAGCATCCGGGTTTTGTCTCAACAGTGCGATCATTACCTGGAATATGTTGGCATCGAGGCCAGCGGTGTCGACCAGCGATGCGATACCCCATAGATTGTCGCCGGGAGCCACTGGGCCGTACTGAAAACTGCCAGCCGGCATCCCCGACACCTCCGCTTGCGGGATCGAAGCCGGCTCGCCGGCCTGACCGGTATCCGGTTCTTCGGGAATCGAAGTAACGACGGGTTGGTCCGCTTCTTCGAGAACAACGGGCGTGCTTACCGAGCCCGGCTGCTGCTGCGCATACAACGGCGGGTCCAGCAGCGCAGTGTACTCACTCAGCAGCATGCCGAATTCCCAACGGGTTCGAATGATGATATGAAGGAACGGTTCGCTTATGGGCTGAACCGACGTGATCCTGATCACGGGTGGCGTAGATTCGATCACTTCGAATTCGAGTTGTGTCAGGAACTGGTGACGGATCACACCGGCGTTATTGAACACATCCTCCGCTCCCAGAGTCACTTCGAGTGTCGAAAGCTCAATGGCTGAAGTCGACGATAACTCGATTTCCGCAACAAGGGGCTCACCGAGGCCCGATTGCACGCGCATTTCGCCCAGACCCAGGCCGAACGCAGGGACCGTAGACACCAAGGCCAAAAGGCCCACGAGGCGCGAGCCGCACTTGATCAAGCCAAAACAACCCCACGCCCGGGTTGTCATATCGTATTCACCCCACAAGGTTCAACAGGTACCTGGAATAGAATTTTTTAATTTTTGAGTTGTCTTTCCAGATTCTCACTATCTCAGGTATACCCCAAGTTGCCGGTATATACAAGAATAATAGCACACTTGGATGTATAATCTGCCTTTTGTTTGAAGGGGTTAGGCGCGATTCCTACTGCACAATCTTGATAAGTTGCCCCGCCCGCGGTTGACCGTCAGGATACATGCCGTTCATCAGGCGAAGCTGCGCTTCAGCGTATGCCCCAAGGTCGCTTCGCCTTGCCAGCGATGCAAATGTGTCTCCGGCCCGGGCCCGAATCACCTTGATACGCTTTTCCACTGCGAGCGCGCGTTCCGACGAATCGAGGCGGCGGATGCTCCTCACCGTATCGAAGAACGCATCTTCCGGGATACTCCCCCTCGCTGCACCGTATACCACGAACACGTTGGCATCGTGCAGACGGGCAGCCACACTGATGGTACCGGAACCGAAAGGATTCTTGCCCTGTATCAGGCCCGCATAACTGTCCGCATCGAGCACCTTTCCCTGTCTCAGGTTGTCGAAATTTCGCCGCAGATACGCCCCGGCTGATTCGCGACCGGCCCGGCTGTCGAGTTTTACCAGGAATACGGCGCTCTCATCCGGTTTGACCGCAAGGAGTTGATCCTGAGTGTTCTCTATTCGCCAACCGGACGGAAACTCGATACGGAAATCCAGGGGAAGGTGATAGAAGCGATTCCCTCGAACGATGCCCTGCTCTTCGCTGTCACCGAAGGTAACGCCTTCGAGCATGGTGATGAACGTATCGGGATCCGTTCGTTTGGCCTGCGGGTTACTGTATTTTTCAGCCGCCTTGACCACTTCCTGGAGCCGCTGGTCATTCCGGGGGTGGCTGGCAAACACGCCGTGATAGATACGGGGCTGGCGCCCCTCCTCCTTTGCCCGCTGGATCTCGAATTCTTCCTGGTCTTTTAGTATGCCCACGACCTCCAGCATCATATCGGGATCATATCCGGTGCGGGCCAGATACTCGGCGCCGAGACGGTCCGCCTCCAGCTCGTGGCCGCGACCGTACCCGCTCACCAGCGCGCCGCCCAGCTGGCCGGACAACTGCCCGACTCCCTGGCTGCCGGTGGCGATAGTGGCAACCGCACCGAGCAGCCCGGCGGTTGTGGAAGCGGCGTGCTGCCGAACGCTGTGCCGGGCCGTTACATGCCCGATCTCATGGCCGAGCACTCCGGCCAGCTCTTCCTCGCTGTTCATGTAGGCAACGATGCCACGCGTGATATAGATATATCCGCCGGGGAGCGCAAACGCGTTGACCTCGGGGCTGTCCAGCACAGTGAAATGAAAATTCAGATCACCGCGATGGCCGTTAGCGGCAAGCTCCCCCCCCAACTTGTTCACCAGCGCGGTCAGCTCCGGGTCGCGGTACTCCTTGTACTGCTTCATGACCTGCCCGTGATACTGCTTACCCAGATCGATCTCCTGATCCTCACTCATGAGGACGAAATTCTGCTTTCCGGTCACCGGATTCGTTGCACAGCCCCCAAGCACCAGGGCAATGAATACACTCAGCAGTACGATTCGGCCTGTTCTTCCCAATCTCATTCGTTTTTCATCCATTCGCCGCCGCGGGACGTATGTGCCGCCCGGCGGCAAACATCACGGTCAGCATCGTCATCAGGGCCGCCACACCGACCACCCAGAACAGTGACCGGGGCGAGTAGTGATCGAGCAAATACCCGAACAACGGAGGCCCCAGAATGCCGCCGATGTTATACCCGGTGGAGACAAATGCAAACACCTTACCGGTTTCTTTGGGCGGCGTAATGGAACGTATCAGCATGTCACGCGACGGCGCCACCATTCCGGAAAACAAACCGGCGATTCCGAACAGCACCCCTATGACTACCGGCGGCAGCGGCAATGCGGCAACGGCAAACATGACAAAACAAACCACGATGAAGCACACGGCCGCCATGCGGCCGTGCTGCGATGTACTGTCCGCGACCCAGCCTCCCACCAACACACCCACGGGCATGGCGAACAGATAGCAGGACAACAGGGCACCCGCACTGGCCAGGGAGATCGAGTGGAGTTCGGTCAATGCGCTGACGCCAAAACCGGTGATGCCGCGCCCGGTGATGGATATGCCTATAAAAAAAAGCAGCCCCATGACGATGGGCAGGGATATCAGCAAGCGCAGACCGCCGCCGCTCGCGCCGGCCTGAGGACATTCATCGGCATTCGGCGCGGCGTCCAGCAAAGGGGAATTGAACGCCAGGAATACGGTGGCGATACCACCTCCGATGCCGCACACGATCAGAGCCGTGTGCCAGTCCACCCAAACCATGAGGGCAAGGATCGTAACTGGAGCGACGGCTTCACCAAGATACCCGGCGAACGTATGTATTGAAAATGCGCGGCCCATGCGCGATTTATCCACCGCCCGGTTCAGTATCGAATAGTCGGCGGGGTGGTACACGGAATTGGCTACCCCGGCGACCACCAGCATCACGATGAATGCGTTGAACGTATTGAACAAACCGATGCCGGCGATGGCGAAAGATTCGAGCAGCAGTCCGGCGATCAACAGCCTTCGTGCACCATGGCGGTCTACGATATATCCTGCAGGGACCTGGGTACAGGCCGTCGCGATACTGTAGGCGGTCAGTGCGAAACCGAGTTCGGTAAAACCGACGCCATAATAGTCGCGCAAAATAGGGAACAGCGGCGGCAGCAGCAGCAGGTAGAAATGGCTGAAAAAATGTCCTGTGCTGACAAGGCCGATGATTTTTGCTTCCGCGCGTGGCATGCCGGCATGGTTTTAACGGATCTTTTCCCCTTTTGCCATCAATTACGGATGAAAGACCGGATATCCTCGGACTGAACCACGTGACAGTAGATCATATTTATGATTTCCAGTTCGTGGTCGTGCAGTTCCATCGTGGCCGCGGCGCAGCAGTCGTCGACCACCAGCACGTTGAAGCTTTCGTCAGCGAGACTACGCACTGTGCTGCTGACGCATTGATCCGTAAAAATACCAGCCAAGACGATGTTTCGAATGCCCATGTTGTTCAGGATCAACCGCAGGTTCGAACCAGTCAAAGCGCTGTCCGTGGTCTTCAGAATGACTATCTCGTCGCCTCTGGGCTGTAATTGGGGCACAAGCTGGCTGTCCTCCCGGTCCTTGGGCAGCAACAGGTAATTGAAGCCGGGTTTCTTCTGGCTCAGGGACCGATCCCGGCCGTCTTCCGTAAGGCAAGCGATGCGCGCGAAGATGACCTCGATTTTCCTTGCTCTGCATAATTCGATCAACGCAGCCGTATTGGGAATGACCGTGTCATTCATCCTGGAAAAAAACGGGGCCCATCGTGCCGCCTCGGCGGCATCATCGGGCACCTCCATGTAGGTATTCTGAATATCGATCACCAGCAGCGCGGTCGCGCGCGGCGCCAGTACCGGGTCTTCCGGCTCGTCGGCGTTCGCGTAATAAAATGACCTGTAAGCGTTTTTCCAGTTGCTCATTGTTTGCGTCCCTTAACCGCTTTCAGCGTCCGCATTATGGCATCCCGCGCCCTGGTCAGGTCACCGGTGTCGCCGGACATGAAGATGCGGCCTGACACCCCCATCATCTGAACGTCATTGAGGATCGCCGCGGGCGCAGCGCGTTCCGCCTCGTTGGCAGCGACACAGGCGAACAGCGCGGGGCTCATTTCGTAAAGAAGCAGCGACGAGCCCGGGACCAGCATGGAGGCAGAGCGGGAGCGGTTCAAAATGATTGCGTGCTGGTCCGACAAATTCTCGATGATGTCTTCGAACAGGATGGCGGGAGCGAGCTGGTCTCCCGGACTTGCGCCTATACCCTTGAGGATCGCCTTGCCCGCCGCATCCAGCTCATCCCGATCCGAAGAATGCAGTTCCAGCAATCCGTACTGTCTTTCAGTGAACAGAATGCCCGGTTCCATATCGGGCGCCGCCTTCAGGGCGAGGTCTGATATTCGGTGTATGGCGAGTGCTGGAGACACCTCGATGATCAGACTGTGCTGTCCTTCGAAAGGCGGATATCCCCGGGCCCGCATCGGCGTGCTCAGATAAGCGGAGAACTGGGGTTGCAGATCGTGGATTGGCAGATAGACCCTCAACTCGGTCATGTCAGCACCCGCCTCTCCCGACCCAACCCGGCGTCACTTGCCGGCCGCCAGACTGAAATGCTGGTTCAGGTCCTGGTGGGGCCTGGGAATAACGTGTACTGCGACCACTTCGCCAACCTGATTGGCTGCCTCGGAGCCGGCTTCCGTCGCCGCCTTGACGGCTCCGACGTCGCCCTTGATCACTACGGATACCAGTCCGCCTCCGACTTCATTGCGTGATACGATTTCGACATTGGCTGCTTTGACCATCGCGTCGGCGCTGGCCAGCGCCGGAACGTAGCCGCGGGTCTCGATCATTCCGATAGCCTGATTCGACATGTTGTGTTCTCCTAAAGTTGTGGCCTGTTGGCCGTTGACAATGTAGCTGCGCCTGGCTCAGCCCTGTTCATCGATAGACCCGATAATCAGCGCATCTATCGGTGCTTTGGACTTGGTAAAGTAGCCCGCGGCAACCGAGCCCTGAGTCACGAGAACGGCTTCACCTTCGGCGCATCCGAGCGGATCCAGCGCGATCAGACTGCCGCCGGTATCGAGAGTCACTTCAAGAAGCGCCCCGTTGGGCAGGGTTTCGATGTGTTTGCTGGACCAGATTCGGCCCGTTATGCGTCCACGAATCATGATGTCACCTTTTCTATTTTAATCCCCGCGCGCCGCATGGCATCGCTGGCCAGCGGCGTGAGCCGCACGCTGCCGCCCACCTTTACCACTGAGATATTTTCAGGAAGATTGCGAACCTGTTTTTCAGTGATGAGGCCCGCGTCGAATGTCATCGTGCCGCCAGCCGGCGTTCGACTGGATTCCGCCGGCGGTTGCATCGACCGCTGCGGAGCACTGACTGTGCGCAACCTGAATACGTGGCGCCCCGATTCAATCGCCGAGAGTGCGCCGCCGTCGCGGGCGAGCTGCAGCAAGCGTCGGACGAATTGTGCAAGGTCTCCATCGGAATTGATCTCGACTTCCTCGACGTGAATCCCCGGCGCCGACTTCGGGGGCAGCCCGACTCCATGTACCGCAAGCTCCTCGAGCAGAATGCTTCGGATCGCCTGGCGCAGTTCGTCGACCATTTGCTAGGCCACCCCGCCTTTGTGAAGTACAGCCTCGGCCACGCCTCGCGCATTTCGGATCTCAGCCTCGTCACCGGAGAGATAGAGCCGCCCGTTGGCGCCGATCATTCGGTAGTCGATGACTTTGATGTTGGCTTCTTTCTCCGCCTCGTTGCAGGCCAAGATGGCGTACGACGCGGGACGACACTCCAGCAGGTACAGTGACTCGTTGCCAAGCACCATGGAACCAAGCTTGTTGCGATTGATCAGAAAGGCATGCTGGTGGTCGACGCGAGTGACGACCTTGGACCCGAGGATCTGTGGTGGCGTGGCATCCTCGACGCTCGCGCCCAGCGCATCCAGCAGGGCCTGCGCGCCGGCCTTGACCTCGGCGGTAGATCGGGAGTGGAACTCCAGGTACCCATACTGGCGCTCGACTACGAGCAGTCCGACTTTGATGTTGGCGCCCTTGAGTGCAACATCGGTCAGCGCCTCGATATCCAGTCCGGGCGATACCTCGATAATTTGTGCGGCCATGTTTCGACGCGGCAATGAACCCCGCATCCAGGTCGCGATATAAGCCAGCGTCTGCGGCTGCAACTGATCTATAAAAATGAACGAACGGAGTTCCGCCATGCTGTCCGCCTACTTCCTCAGCACCGCGCGAAGTTCTTCGGCAATCATGCGCCGCAACTCCTCACGCGTTACGCCGGAAAAAACACTGGCATCGGCTTCGGCGCGTCTCGCCCGGTATCCGTTGGATCCCGGCACACCGTCGGAGGGCGCTTCGGGCAGCGGGCCGCTGAAACCCGGGCTCAAGCCGCGGTAGTTGCCGAAAGATTCAGACGCATCCGAGTTATAGGCCAGGCGAGTCCAGTGCACGAGGTGTCCTGGCCCGATATTCTCGCCAATTGAACTGCGGCCGTAAAATCCGGTGCCCACGGTGAAAGTAGGCGCCAGCGCGGTCTGAAAACCGGCGGCGCCCTGGGTACAGGGGGCATTCACGACGACCCGATAAGCCTCCACCGCGGACGCAAATGCCATCGCCACCTGCTCGTCCATGGCGTGCACGGCGGCAGAGTGGCCGGCGCCGGCAAGGCGCAGCACCGCGCGAGCCTGCGTGATCGCCTGGTTGCGGCGCTTGACCACATGATAGGCAAGCACCGGACACAGTTTCTCCCTCGAAAGCGGCTCCTCAACGCCAATCTGCGAAATCGGCGCCAGCAGAACCAGCGTGCCGTCGGGTACACGGATACCGCATTCCTGTGCAATCCACGCGGCATCCCGACCAATGCATTCGATATTGAATCCACGATCGTGAAACAGATACCGTCGCAAGCGGTCGACGTCGTCGGCGTCGCAAATGTAAGCCTTTGCCTGCTTGAACGAACGGCGCAAGCGCGCATCGACATCTTCCAGGGTAATCAGGACGCTCTCGTTCGTACACAACGCCGAGTTGTCGAAAGATTTCGACTCCACGATACGCTTTGCCGCCTTGTCGACGTCCGCGGTCGAATCAACGAACACCGGTGCGTTGCCGGGTCCGACGCCAATTGCCGGATTCGACGAGGAGTAGGCGGAACGCACCATCGCCGTGCCGCCGGTGGCGAGGATCACCGAGGTCTTGGGCGACACCATGAGTTCTTCGACTAGAGGAATGCCGGGATTCTCTATGATCTGGACGGCGCCGTCGGGGGCGCCCGCATCCGTCGCGGCCTCGCCGAGTGCGTGGGCCGCATCGACGCTGCATTCGCGCGCCGCCGGATGCGGGCTGATAACGATCGCGTTGCGCGTCATCAGCGAGATCAAGACCTTGTAGTTGAGCGTGGCTATGGGGTTGGTCGAAGGAGTAAGCGCCAGGATCACGCCGGCGGGCCGGGGGATCTCGACGATCTTTCGCGCCTCGTCGATGCGCGGATTGACGTAATCGTCGTTTCGATAAAAATCCACCAGCGGCCGGGACGTCAACTCGTTCTTCAGTTTCTTGTGTGCGGCAACGCCGAATCCCGTTTCCCGCACCGCCCAGTCGGCGAATCTTTCGGCGTTCTCGTGTGCCGCCGCGGCAACGGCATCGGCTATCGCCATGGTCAACTCACGATCATAACGCTGGAAAACTTCCGCCGCCCAGCGCGCCCTTTCCAGCACCATGTCGGCGTGTCCCGCCAGCGCGGCGTGGCTGCCCGATATGTCGACCAGGGTCCTCGCTTGGGGTTCCATCAGGCGCTCCTCCTGTGGGAGCCCATGACTTCATCCCGGGCGAGACCGATGCCGATTTCGACCCGCCGCAATACTTCCTCACAATCGGCCTGGGTCATGAGCAGACCGGGCTTGAACTGCAGCACGCGTGGATCGAGGGTCGAAAAAATAGCCCAGACGCCGTTGTCGTAAAGGTGTTTCATCACCGGTTTTGCTCCCTGCTCGTGATTGAACTCGAGGCCCATCACTACGCCGTGCTGACGGATCCCGATGAAGAAGTCGGGGTACTCGGTCATGATCCGGTCCAGCCCCGCGCGCATGTAGTCGGAAACGTATCGAACCATGGTCCTAACTTCCGGGCGCTGCACGATCTCGAGGACTTTCATCGCCACGATGCAACCGAGTTCGGCGCCGCCGCCGGTGGAGATGTGGCCGAATCCATCTTCCGTCAGCCAGCCGCCGCAATGCTCACCGATACAGGTGCAGGCGATCGGATACATGCCGCCGCCGATGCCCTTGCCCGTCACCATGATGTCCGGCTCGATGCCGTATTTCGTGCATGCCCAGAGCTCACCGCATCGCATCAGGCCGGTCTGAACCTCGTCGGCAATGTACAGGGCATCGTACTTTTCGCAGAGCATCTTCACATTGGGCAGATAACCCTCCTGCGGCATCGGAAAACCGTAGGTTGCGGGGATGGTTTCCATGATTACGGCTGCGACATCCCGCCCGCGCAGGGCATCTTCCATGGCATTGAGGTCGTTGAACGGGACCTGCACGAACTCACCCAGCGTATCCTCTGAGAGAAACAGTTTGGAAAACCGGTCGTCGCCGGTTTTTAGCGCCAGACCCGTGTGCCCGTGGTAGGCCTTGACGATGGACACGATCTTGCGTCTTTGCTTGGCGTGGCGAGCGGTCTTGATGGCAATATCGATGGCTTCACCACCACCCGAGCCGTACGCGGTATACACCATATTCGGTGCCGGTGCGCAGGCCGCGAGCGCTTCGGCCAGCGCGGTGCGGGCAAGTGCGGGGAAATGGTGATTACCCATATCGAAGCGGGCACTGCCGGCCTTCAGCGCCTCCACCAGTTCAGGATTCCGGTGGCCCAGATTGTACGTGCCTCCGTTCAAATGCAGGTCGATAAGGCGCCGTCCATCCATATCGAACAGGTAGTATCCCTCCCGCCGGTCAATCACGAGATCGACGCCCATGTCCTGCCAATCCTGTGTCTTTCCGGGATTCCAGAATGCCCTCGATCGATCGAGGAATTCGAGTTTTGCTTCGCTCATGGTGTTGCCTCCCGGTTCATTACCCAGTACGCGGCGGCATCGATGCGGCCTGACAACGTCAAAGGCACTTTGCGGCAGGTGCCGCTGCATGGTCACGGCTTGACAAAGGATGAAGTGACGTGACCGCGAACGGCGCCGCCTCGATGCATTCCGAGATCTAGCGTGGCACAGGCGCGGCTCTAAAACTTGACACTAACTGCGGCGAATTGACATCGGTAGTCGAAGCGCTCGCCAGCGCTCGCTCATTCCTGATGTGAAAGATAGATTTCCGCCAACGCCGCCGTTACGGGTGCGAATGCGGGCGCAAGCTCCTTTGCCGTATCGACCTCGATATGGGAGCCTATCCAGGCCAGCAGGGCCAGGCGGCGCAGCATGACGAAGGTATCGATCTCATCTTCGTCTGCGGCGCTCAGCCCGCGAACTTTTCTGTAACCGCGGACCCACGCGCCCTTGAGATTGGGTATCTGTGGATGGTCTTCCATGAAGCTGATCCCGGCAGCGAAGTCATACATGAACCAACCCAGCCCGCAATCATCGAAGTCGATGAGCCTGGTTGTTCCGTCACTGATGATCAGGTTGGCCAGCCGCATGTCGGCGTGGATCAGGCCGAATCGCTCAGCCCCTTTGCCAAATTCGGTCAAGCGCCGTACGACGATGGATTGAAGCCGCTCGAGCAGCGTTTTTGTCTGCTCCGTTACCCCGGGCGCATCTCGCCAGTCACCCCAGTACGCCCGCGGACCGAATACGGTGTCAAGGTCCCAAACGAGCCGTTCGAAATTGGCCGGGCGCATCCATGCCACGGAATGATTGTGCGTCCGTGCCGCTATCTCGCCCAATTCCTCGAACGACTCCACCAGGTGGTCCGCGTCCTCTTCGGGATGTTCGCCTTCGAGGAACTCGAACATGGCCATATGGCGTTCGCCGGCTAAACCATCCACTGAAGCGGTCTGGATGCCGCTGCCGTCACGGCCCGGAAGAATATCCGGAGTGTGGACCCCGCCCTCTTCGTCGAGCGCTTTGGACCAGGCGTGCTCGCAACTGATTGCGTTGCGTGTGTGATAGTCCTCACGGTGCACTCGAAGAATCGATTTGAACCCGTTCGGAGCCTCGACGAGGTAGGTGGCATTTTCCGATACGTTGATCAGGCGCGCCGTTGCGCCCTCCGGCAAGTCCCATAGCCCGAGGGACTGATTGGCGAGAACGCCCAGGCGCTCTATCAAGACATCGTAGGGCGTGGCACTGTCTGGCATTGTCGTATCCTGGCTAACGATTCGGGATCAAGTCAGATTTCCTCGATGGCTTCCAGTGACTCGGGTATGATCTGGCCGCCATCGACAACAATGGTCTGGCCGGTGATGTACCCCGCTTCGTCAGAGGCGAAGAACAGTGCGGCGTTGCCAATATCCTTGACGTCGCCGAGCCGCTTGAGCGGAATTGAGGCCGCCATGCTGTCCAGATAATCCTGGCCCAGATCCTTCAGCCCCTCGGTGTAGATGTTGCCCGGCATCACCGCGTTGATGGTTACGTTGTATTTGGACAGTTCCATGCACGCGGTTTTCAAAAAACCCAGCTGTCCGGATTTCGATGCACCGTAGTGCGACCAACCGGGATAACCCGTAACCGGACCGGTAATGGAAGACGTCAAGACTACTCGGCCTCCGCCCGCTTTCTCGAACTGCGGGATACAGGCCTTGACGCACAGAAAAGCGCTCTTGAGATTAGTGGCCATGACCTCGTCCCACTCCTCGGGATCCATATCGATCATTTTGGTCTGGGGAAAGGCCCCGGCGTTCGCACACATGACGTTGAGTCCGCCGAAAGCGTCAACCGTCCTGTCCACAAGGTGCTGCACCGAGTCCCAGTCGGAGACGTCGCACCGGCAGAAATCCGCCGTTCCACCGGCCGCCCGTAATTCGGCGGCGGCGGCGGCGCCGGCCACTTCGCCCCGCGCGGCGATCATGACCTTCGCCCCCTGCGCGGCAAACACCTGGGCGATGCCCTTACCTATACCTTTGGAACCGCCGGTAACGATGACCGAACGATCCTTGATGGATGTCAACATATCAGCACCTCCGGAATTGTAGTCAAATGGTCCGCGCACGCCTTTCGCGCGCCGAGCGGACGAACCAGTAAATAGTAAACGCGACGATCAGAAGTATCATCGACGTCGCGATGGAAAGTATGCCCACGGTGGGCACCAGCGGGGAATAACCCGACACCATCTTGGCATAAAGCCATTCCGGCAATGTTGAATCGGCCCCGGTTGTGAACAATGACAAAGGGAAGTTTCCCCAGCTCAACAGGAATGAAAACAATCCCGCCGAAACCACACCCGGCATCAGCAACGGTCCGGTTACCTCCTTCAATACCACCCAGGTCGAGGCTCCCATGTCGCGGGCGGCCTCTTCAAGCGCGGGATCAAAACTGTACGCACGAATTGCGATGACCAGCGTCGCAATCGGCGATATCCAGACGAGATGAGCCACCACCGCCGTCTTCCAGTCCGGAATGATGCCAATCGAGTTGAACCACATCAACAAGGCCAGCCCAAGGACGGCCTGGGGAAAAAAAATGGGCAACAGGATGAGCTTCTGGAACACGCCGCGAAAACGCCACTGATACCTGGCAAACGCCAAAGCACCGAAAAAACCGACGATCATGCTGATCACGGTCACGATGCCGGCAATGCTCAACGACGTCCACAGCAGATCCTGGACGGTGTGGCTCTCCAGCGCCTTGCCGTACCACTGAAAAGCGTAGCGTTTTATGGGAAATGTCAGGTACCGCGCCTTGGACACCGAAGCAAACCCCACTGACAGGAGAGGAAGATACAGAAACGCTATGACAAGAATGCCATAGAGATAGAGTGCAATCCGTGTCGCTCGGCCGATCCGCATCAGCGCCGCCTGCCCATAATCTTGTCCAGATCCACCCGGCTGACCCCGAACACCGCCAAAGACCCGATAATAAAGATAAGTATGATCGATAACGCCGATCCCAAAGGCCAGTTCTGACCGTAGGTGAAAGCCGTTTCGATCTCATCGGCGATGACGATAACCGCCTGACCGCCGAGCAGCTTGGATTCGGCCAGTGCCCCCGCACCCAACACGAATGTCAGCAGCGATCCGATGACGATACCCGGCGCCGACAGCGGCAGATCGACTTCCCAGAATATCTGCCGCCTCGTTGCGCCCAGGTCCGCCGCCGCCTGGCGCGCGTCATCCGGGACCATTGAAATCCCCTGGACCAGAGGAAACAGCATGAAGGGAAAATAGACGTAAACCAGTCCGAAGATGATCACGGGAACGTTGTAGAGCGCGCCTTCGAAACTCCAACCCACCCACGCCCGGAGATACCCTTCGATCAGCCCCCCCTTCATCAGGGTAAGAACCCAACCGAACAACCTGATATTCTCGGACACGAAAAGGGTGATTACCACGGCGACGGTAATGAACAGAGTGAATCCCTTGAACACCTTGGCCATGGCAAAAGCCAGCGGCCAGCAAATCAGAAACAACAGGACCGTTGCCGCCAGCGCCGTGCCAAGGGACCAGAGCAGGGACCGGTAGTAGCCCTGGCTGAAGAGCACGCCGTAGGACGAAAAGTCCGGCACATGAGCAAGGGTAAACACCTTCTGAGGCATCACGGAAAACAGCAGCACCACCAGCAGGGGCGCCGTGAAGCTGAGCATCAGGATCACGGTGATCGGAACGGCGCTCAGAAAGCCGATTTTGCGGTCTGATCGTTCCAAACCGCTAGCGCTCCCTGATCATATGCGTGTTCTGCATATCGAAACCCAGCACGACCTCGTCCCCCACGTTTCCCATAAACCGGTCCTGCCTGAGCTTTTCCACCGCGAGTTCGATTCCCTCGGAGGATTCGACCTTGTACTGCGTGCGGGAACCAAGCGCGTAGTACGCGCGCAGGATCCCTCGCACGACAAAATCCGCGGTTTGGCCCGGGTCGAGAAATCGCACCGACTCCGGACGCACCATCAGGGCGCCCTGCGTCCCCTGCGCTAAAGTAAGATCCACAGTTTCACCCGCGGCGTCGATGTGTATTTCCACACCATGCCCGCGCAGGCCGCCCGAAGCCGTTCCCTCCACGTCGAACAGATTCACCTCTCCCATGAACTCGGCCACGAACCGGGTGATCGGACGCGCATAAATCTCGTCCGTCACGGCGATCTGCTCGAAGCGCCCCTGTCTCATGATGGCGATTCGGTCTGACATGACCATCGCCTCTTCCAGGCTGTGGGTAATGTACACGAAGGTTTTGCCCGTGCGCTCGTGAAGATCCTTGAGTTCCTTTTCCAGTTTTTTGCGCAAGCGGAAATCCAGTGCTGAAAGCGGTTCGTCGAAGAACAGGATTTCCGGATCGAACGCCAACGCCCGTGCCAGCGCAATCCGCTGGCGCTCTCCGCCCGAGCACTGGTTGATCCTTTTGTCATAGAAATCGTGGGGCAAATGAAGCAGGTCGAGCAGCTCTAGCGCCCGTTCCTTGCGCCGAGACGCAGTCTCACCGCGAATCTTCAATGGAAATTCTATGTTTTCTCCCACGGAACGGTGCGGAAACAGCGCCAACGACTGAAACACCATGCAGGTCGGTCGCAGATTTGCAGGCACTTTTTCTATGCGCTTGTCGCGCAACCAGATGCGGCCTTCTGTCGGTTCATCGATTCCAACCAGCAGCCGGATCAGGGTGGTTTTACCGCAACCGGACGGCCCGACTATGGTCAGAAACTCGCCTTCATCGATTTCCAGATCAATATGGTGTAGCGCCGTAAAGGCGCCGAAGCGCTTGACGATATTTTCAAGGCGAAGGATCGGTTCCGGCGGCATGGGAGAAAGATTATTGAGCAGGCTTTAGGCGTCCCCGACCGGGCATCGTGCTGCCCGGCCGGGAGAGCCTGGGAGCGTATCAACCCCGCTTGGCAGCGTTGTAGATCTCGTTCAGCTTGTCGTAGGAGGCAACGACCTGATAATCCAGCGATCGCGCCATCTCTTCGCCGAGGCTGTCCCACTGTATTGCATCGAGTTCATCTTCGTCGTACTGGGCAAACACCTTCGAATCGCCCATCTGGCTCACGGGGTTGTAAGTACCCTCCGCAAAGCTCACCGCCTTGCAGATTTCGGGGTCCTGCACGAATTCGAGGAAATCCTCCGCCAGTATCGACGGGTCGGGATTGTTTACGGCCGATGTGAGTTCGATCCAGACTACGCCGCCCTTGCCGTCGACCGGACCGGAATTCGGCGTAATTCCCCGGATATTGGTCGCGCCATCCAGGCGGGCGGGAGAAGCGGTATAGGTGCCCCCAGTGAAATAAGCGTCGATTTCCCCGTTGATCAGCGCGGTGTTCATGGCCACCAGGTCGTCCGTCAGCAGCTTGGCGCCCGCAAAAACGGCTTCCGCCGTGCCCTTGAATGTCTCCAGTCCGGCGTCGTCCATCGGGTCGAAAGGATTCTGGTCGCCGGTCAGGCACATGTGCATGATGTTCCAGTTGTCATAAGTGAGGATACCGTAACGCTGGTTCAGGCCGGGATCCAGAAACAGTTTCCAACCCTGATCTTCCGCCATGCCCCGGCTTATCTTGTCCGTATTGACCACGAAGCTGAACGGACCATACCGCTGCGGCATGCCGATGAGTTCACCATCGTCGGCGAAGGCCAGGGGATATGGACCCGAAAATTCCGGCAGCATCCTTTCGAAATAAGGCATGAACCGGTCCTTGTTGAGCGGCTTAATCAATTTTTCGGGATACAGCTGTGCACTTGCCCAGGGCTGGTTCACATTGATCAGGTCCCATACGTTGACTTCACCTGCACGGAGCTTGTTGATCATGTCCGGATCAGACGTTCCACTCTCCGCCCGCACCGTGGCACCGGAGTTCGCATCGCGGAAAGGACCCAGCACTTCGTCCGAGTTGTACCCTTCCCAACACAGTATGTTCATCTGATCATTGCGATCTGCCAGGGCCCGGTGAAGCGGGCTCATTGCGGCCACGCCAACGGTGGCGGCTGCGGTCTTATTGAATTGTCTCCGGGTAAGCTTCATCTGTATCCTCCTGTTTGGTATGGCTGTTAAGATTTATCTTCTTTTACCGGCCCATTATTGAGTTTGCCCGCTTTATTGCAACCCCGCTTGACAGCTTTTCTGTCGAATTTGACAGCATTTGCCCGTCCAAGTCCCGGGTTATCGCCGCCGCGCCGGTTGATTTCGGGTGAATATTAAGACATTCTGACCGCTTCAAGCCTGTGACGTGGGCGGCGCTATGCCGCTCGGAGCAGGTTGAATCGAAAGCAACTGCCAAGCAGCGGCGATATGAACACTATTGCAGAGCCGTCGAAAGTACTTGCGTCAGCCGCAACGGGTGTGGCCGATATGATCGAGCTAAATCATGGTGATGTCGATTCGATCTTCGGCTCTACCGCGCTCAGTGTCGAGGATCTCGGCAGTCCAATACGGGAGATCAGCCTGCAACAGTTCTGCCAGCTGTTCACCGAGGCTGCCCGGCAAACCGGCAATGACAATTTCGGTCTTCACTTCGGCGCACAGTTCGAACCCAAAAAGCTGGGTGCCATCGGCTACGCCGCAATCAGCTCCCCGACGCTGTCCGCCGCGCTGCGCAACATGGAGACTTATTTTCCGGCGCACCAGGAACAGTCTAGCTTCAGTCTCATCCAGGACGGCGACATTCTCTGGCTCAGCTACAGGATCTATGATCCGCGCATCAGCGACCGCAGACAGGATGCCGAGCTGTCGATGGGGATGTTTTTGAATGTGTTCCGCAGCGCTCTTGGCAAGGACTGGTCACCACTCGAGATCCGTTTCGAGCACCCTGCGCCGCAATTCGATTCGGAACACGAGAACGTTTTCGGCGCACCCGTGCTGTTCGGCCGGCGCACCAATGCCATGGCTTTCAGGCGCAGCGATCTGGACGCTCGAATGCCCGACCAGGACCCATACCTTTTTTCCATCATCGAACCGTTTCTGAGGTCTCGCTGCGAGCTTCACGACAACCCTGAGACCTTCGCTTCCATCGTTCGCAATCAGATCAAATTGAACCTCAGCACTACCCCGCCCAGCCTGTCACAGATCGCCCGTCTGTTTGGCATTTCCGAATGCCGGTTTCAAAACGAACTGAACGCACACGGGCTGTCGTTTCAAGACCTGGTCCGCGCCGCCAGACAGGAGCTGTCGCTGCACTACATCAAGGACTCGGACATGCCGCTGACCGAGGTTGCGCTGCTTCTCGGATACTCCGAGTTGTCGGCGTTTTCTCGCGCATTCCGCAACTGGACCGGGATGAGTCCCCAGCGCTATCGGCGGGCGCAGAGATCCACGCCTCAGACGCGTACCACCGAGTAACAGTATTAGATCGGGTTCTTTCCCGAATGCCACGCGGTCGGCTTTGAACACGTCCAGCCCGTTATATGCAGGCTAGCCTGCTAGAGAAAGTGAACGATCCCGAACAACACGATGGTCAGCACCAGACTGGAATGGATGACCCCCTTTACGGTCGCGATCGGACCCAGCTTGCCAAATATGGCATTTGCCTCCAGGGCCAGGATAGCAAGTAACGCGATCATGAATCCAGCATCGCCGAGACTGACACCCTCAAGACCGGACATCGAATAGGTGCCGTGTTTGGAGCCCAGCATACCAAACAACATGGGGGCGGAAAACAGCGTGTTGGTTCGAGAGGCCAGTAGCGCCTTGGGACCCGCGGCCGCCGCGTCGCCCTCCACCAGTCCGCACACGATTTTCTGGTTTGGCCAGATGATCAACCAGACGTTAAGAAACATAAAAGTTCCCATGAGCGCGCCCAGGGTGATGTACTGGTTGAACCCGCCGCCCAACATTCCGTACAGATAAAGGCCCGTCAGGAATGTGAACATGGCGCCCCATCGAAACCACCACAGCGCTCGCGGTGCGAGTTTTTTGGTGGCGTCCGCCTTCGCATCCGCGGTCGCCTCTTTGAAGTATTCTCCCTGGACGAAATTGAAATAGTAGAGCAATCCGATCCAGGTAATCCCAAACAGCACGTGTCCCCAGCGGAACAGAAAATCGATCAGCATCATGACTGGTTCTCTCTCTTTTAGATATGATTGTTAAGCGGTGCTGAGCTTACACTGCCGGTCACGCCGGGCGTAACCCCTCCCCTGCATATTTTCATGCAAGCTTTGGGCGCCAACCAAGCGCTCCGGGCCGGCTTGTTGCACGAAGAACGAGGCGCCGCGGGGGATCTCCGGCACTTCAACTTGGCAGAACGAACTCCGGATCAGATGCGCTTCACGGCCCCGGATGATCATACCCTGGTGCCATTGCACGGTTGTTTTGGTGTTGAGAAATGCGGGTTGATCACCTTACAGCGCCAGTGAGATTCTCTGAACGAACCAGTACGCGCCAATCAGGCCAATCACCGCCGAAGCCGGGATTGTAACCACGGCCCGGTACCAGGGCTGGTGGCGAAACCAGCCGAAAACAACGAAACAGCCGGCAATCACCGCGAGCTGTCCCAACTCCACCCCGATATTGAACGCCAGCAGCGCCGTTATGAAGTATGTGGACGACACCCCGACATCCGAAAGCACGCCGGCAAAGCCCAGCCCGTGCAACAGGCCGAAGCAGAACACCACCACCGTGCGCCATTTGTGGAGTTCGTCGGTCATGATGTTTTCAATGCACACGTATACGATCGACGCGGCAATCAGCGGTTCGACGATCGATGCCGGGATTTGAACAATATCCAGGAAACCCAAAGCGAGCGTGATGGTGTGGGCTACGGTGAAGCTCGTAACCTGCAGGATCAGGGGACGCAGGGCGGTGCTCAACAAAAACAGACCGACGACGAACAGGATGTGATCCAGACCCAGGGGCAGGATATGAGTAAACCCGATTTTGAGATAATTGGCGATTACCGCCGCCATGCCCTGTTGCGGCCCGCCGGTGACGGGGATCGGATCACTCGGCGCACCGTCCGTCAGGTACGCCGAATAGCTGTCTTGCCCTTCCGGCCCGACGACGCGAATGATGTTCGCGCCGAATAGTCCGTCCCACGACCAGACGATACGGTCACCGTTAACCCGTGCCGTGGATTCAAGAACGATTGTCGAAATACGCGCCAGGTCGGTGTCGCCCACCTCCGGGGAGAGGACCGAACTGACTTCGTGCTGCAGCATCTGACCGTTCTGCCCTCGCACTCTGATGCCGTTGAGGAACCTACTCCGGAAGCGCTCGAATTCATCGCGCAATTCCTCCGGCGGCCGCGCCCTCAACGCCTCGTACTTCGCGCTGTTGGCGGACTCCGCGGTGTCGGAATGCTCCGGCCCGATTTCCGCCATCAGCGCTTCTAGATTGAGTTTCACGGTGAGGTCATATCGTCCGTCTTCCCGGAAAGACAGATCAACGAGGGCCGGATTGATTTCGTGGGCAACGCAAGGGACGGCGCTCATGAGCAGAACCAGGAAACAAAACGCGAACGACTTGCGATTCACCCCGGCTTGACGAAAGCGCCGACAACGGAACATCATGAGGTCAACCTTGGGGAATTATTCAAGAAATGAAGGTACGCCGCGCATACCGCCACACCCACTTGTTGTGTTTATCATTCCTGTTCCCCGCTTACACCAGTGCACATGAATTCTGGATCGAACCGACACATTTTGAAATTTCGACCACGGAAAAGCTCGTTGCGAATTTGAATGTGGGTCAACACTTCAAAGGTAACCCGCAGTCGTTTATTCCGGATAAGTTCGTGGAACTCAGCATAACCGATTCTAGGGGGAATAGAGCCGTCAGCGGAAGGCTCGGAGAGTTACCTGCCGTCAACGTCCCGGTTCAGCGGGCAGGTCTTCATATTCTCACCTACCAATCCAGGCCGCAGTCCGCGGTATACGAAGATTTTGCCAAGTTCGAACGCTTCGCAACCAAGGAGGGAAATGCCTGGGTTCTCGACGAACACAAGCGCCGGGGACTCTCCCGCAGAAATGTCACCGAGGCCTACACACGGTACGCAAAAGCGCTCGTTCAGGTCGGAGACGCCGCTGGAGCAGACAGGATCATGGGAATGCCGTTGGAACTTGTGCTGGAAACCAATCCGTATGCCGATTCAACCGGCGAAGATGTTGCGGTGACGCTGTTGTGGCAGGGCAAGGGGCTTGCTTCCGCGCAGATATCCGTATTCAGAAAGTACGGCGGTTGTGACGCCACGCGATCGACGGTAGCCACGGACGATAACGGTCGGGCCCTGGTGCCCCGCAGCGACGGCGGCCGATTTCTGCTCAATGCCGTTCACGTGATCGAACCAACCCCTCGAACACTGGAAGACATCAACGCGGTTTGGGAAAGCCTCTGGGCCTCCACAACTTTCGAACTGCCGGCTACGGCCGCCGGGGAGAGCGATACCGGCGAATGCCCGGCCGCAACTGACGGCCAGGACAAATAAGCAGCCCGTATAAAGATTTGCGACTTCTCCACCGGTGCCCAAAGGTCGGCATCACAGGTCTTTGCCCAGTCGTCATAAAGCCGGTCCAGGCGCCTTGCGCCTGGGGTGCGGGTGTGGATAAAGTCACCCTACCCCGACAGAGCGAAATCGCTTCAAGTGAGGATATTGGAATGAGCGAATCCTTCAAGGCAGCCCACGATTACCCAGACATCTCCGAAAGATTCGACAGCGACGGCTATTATTTACCCGTCGATGTTTTGAGTGCCGATGAGGCCGACATGGAAATCGACGAAAACAAAGCCGTTCTTGCACAGCTCGCACCGGGGCAGATGTCACTACACCACGGTAAGCTGCTGCATGCCTCGGGTTGCAACCATTCCGGGGAACGCAGGATCGGCCTGGCATTCGAGAATACTTTCGGCCCAGAACCAGGCCGTGTACGCTGACGCAAATCCGAGCTAGCCCGTTCTGTCCGGTATCCGCCCATGTTTCCAATCCGAGATGACAATCCCCACTTCATAACGCCCTACGTCACCTACGGCATCATCGCCCTGAATGCCGCCGCCTGGGTTTTGGCCCAGGGGTTGGGCAGTGAGCCATCATTGTCCAGATCGGTCTGCACTCTGGGTCTGACTCCCGGTGAACTCCTCAATACCCTGCCCCCAGGGACCGCCTTCCAGGTGGGGCCGGGGACATACTGCGTATTGTCCGACTCCACCAGCGCCTACACCTTGTTGACCTCCATGTTCATGCACGGCGGATGGATGCATATCCTGGGTAATATGTGGTTCCTGTGGATCTTCGGCAATAATGTCGAGGATTCCATGGGGCACGTACGATTCGCCGTGTTCTACCTTCTCTGCGGACTGGCCGCCGCGGCCGGCCAGATCCTCTCCGATCCGCAGTCCGCTATTCCCATGGTCGGCGCCTCGGGTGCCATCGGAGGGGTCATGGGCGCCTACATCGTTCTGTATCCGCGCGTGCACGTGCATATGTTGATTATTCTCGGCTTCATAGTGAACACGGTCGCGGTGCCCGCTATATTCATGCTGGGGTACTGGCTGCTGCTGCAGGTCATCGGTGGATTTGCATCCATTGGTGCGAGCGGCGGCGGCACCGCATTCTGGGCCCACATCGGCGGGTTCGCCGCGGGCGCCATACTGATCTGGTTATTCAAGGTACCCGCCATGGTCAGCCAACACCCGTACTACGGATGGCACCAGAAGCAATCGCCGACAAGTAACTGGCGAAGGATACGATGATCCGCGCATTGCACGGGCACAAGCGGGCTGCCGTAAGCTGCCCGCAGATGGTCGGGCCGAGTCATTTTAACATGCCGCTCTGATGGCAACATCGATACACCCCGACAGACTCAGAAAGATCCTCGATGACGGCCGGGAGTACGCGCTGCTCGATGTGCGCGAACGCGGCCGATTCGCCCGCGCGCACCTGTTCCTGGCAATCAACCTGCCGTTGAGCCATCTCGAACTGCGAATGAGGCGGTACGTACCAAGGTACACCACCCGGGTGTTGCTGTGTGATGACGACAGCGGGCTCGCGGCAAGGGCCGCGGGAACCATGGAAGCGGCCGGCTACACCGATGTCTCCACTATTGAAGGGGGCGTCTACAACTGCACCGGATCCGGGTTCGAGTTGTTCAGGGGGCACTACGTGACCACCTACGCCTTTGGGCTCTATGTGGATCAGCACTACCATCCTCCGCGCATATCACCGGATGAACTCAGCACCAGAATGGACTCGGGCGAAAAGCTGGTCGTTATCGACAGCCGCACGGAGGATGAATTCCGCGGCGGCAGCATTCCGGGTGCGATCAACGTGCCGCTGGGTGAACTCCCGTACCGGATACATGATCTGGTTTCCGATCCCGCAACACCGGTGGTGGTCGGCTGTGGTGCGGTGACGCGGGGCGTGCTCGGCGGCGAGTCCCTGATCGAAGCCGGTTTGGACAACCCGGTGTTGGTTCTGACCAACGGCGTCCGCGGCTGGGAACTGGCGGGCCATCCGAGCGAAGCCGGTTCGAAATTAGTTGGGCAGACGCCGTCAGCTGAGGCAGCCACCCTGGCGGCGGAGGCTGCCCGGAGCCTGGCCGTGGATACCGGCGTTCACAGCATCACACCCGCCGTGCTAGATCGATGGCGGGCCGATCAGGACAGGACCCTCTACATCGTGGACGTCAGGACACGCGAAGAATACGAAGCAGGCCATCTGCCCGACGCCATATGGATCCCCGGCGGCGAGTTGATCGGCCTGTACGAAGATCATATCGGAACCATGAATGCCCGAATCTGCCTGGTCGATGACAACGGTGCCCGGGCGACGCTCGTTGCAAGCTGGCTTGGCCGGATGGGCTGGCCGGATGTCGCGGTGCTGGACGGCGGCATCCACGGACATGAGCTGACCGCCGGGCCGCGGATCGAGCACATTGCCGAATTGAGCCGTGTCGATGCCGCGGCCATGAACCCTGAAGACCTGTCGCGGCGGATCCAGTCGGAAAACATACTCGTGCTGGATTTCGCCGACAGCTCGACGTATATGCGGGGACACATTCCGGGCGCGTGGTGGACACTGCGTTCACGCCTGCCTGAGCTCGTGGACAATATGCCCGCCTCGGACATGCTGGTTGCCACCTGCCCGGACAGCCGATTGGCGTCGCTGGCCGCACGGGATCTTGCCGATTTGGCGCATCGGCCCGTGGCCGTGCTCACCGGCGGCACCGAAGCGTGGCGCGTTTCCGGTCGCAGCCTGGCCACGGGGTTGACCAGAACACTTGGTGACGTGGACGACGCCGCGGCCGAATTCGTGGTGCGCGAGGGTGACGATCCCATTACGGTGAGGGCGGCCCAGCGGAGAATGCTCGATTGGCAGGGAGAACTCCTGCAAATACTGCAGCGCGACCGGACATTCTCTTTCCCCGAGTTACCCGTCCTGAGCCGTCCACACCACCGGAAATGAGGCGTGTTCCATGCGCTCGCCCGCGGTGAGGCTGACCTCCGGGTAGGGCGGCGATGTTTTCCAGGGACGGACGGCGAAGCGGGCGTCATCCCCCAGCCAGCGGGTGGAAAATCCCCGTCGGCGCGTCTTCAGACCGCTCGTCCCCGGCGCGCCGTGCAAGGTGCGCATGTGGAACACGATGCAATCGCCCGGCTCGAGTTGCCACGACAGGATGGTATGATCGTTACGATTGCTTTCGATGTCGGGCACGGTCTCGTAACCATCGGCGCCGTCGGCGTAATTGCGGTGATCGATGAACAGGCGCGGGTAATACAGCTTTCCGCCGAGATGGGACCCGGCGACGAACTCAGGGCACGCCGACTGCGGTACCGGGTCCAGCGGCAGCCAGATGGAACAGAGTTGCTCGCCGTCGACGCCGTAGTAGGTCAAATCATGGTGCCAGGGGGTGACCTCCTGGGTCCCGGGCTCCTTGACCAGCACGTGCTCGTGATAGATTCGCGCGGTTCGGGAACGGGTCAGGCGCCCGGCGACCTCGCCCGCGGGAGAGTTCAACACGAACGCGCGGTACTCCGGTATACGCCGCCAGTTGCAGTAGTCGTCATAGAAGCCCCCCGGCCCGCCCTTTTCTGTATACATCGTGCCGTCCGGACCCGGATCGGCAAAGTTCTTGTCAAGCCCCGCCGCCAGTTTTTCCAGCCATGCGGCCTCGAACACGCCGCGCAGGCAAACAACGCCTTGTCTTTCGAAGTCTTCGATATCCTTTTCAGTTACGAGTCCCTCAGCCATAGGTTGGCTCCTCAGTTTTTAGAAATTGAAATAGGGGACAGACCCCGTTTTTTCTTTGAAGAAAAAACGGGGTCTGTCCCCTATTCCTCCATTTGACCCAGAGTAATCGGCTTGACCGGCGGCCGCACACGATAATACCCCACGTCTGATATTTTGCGCCCCTGCACCTCGGCGATGAGCGCGGCGACGGTGCTGCCGCATTGGCGGCCCTGACACGGCCCCATGCCGCAGCGGCTGAATGCCTTGGCCTGATTCGGGCCCTGGCAACCCAGCCTGGCAATCTCCCGAATCTCGCCGGCGCTGACCTCCTCACATCGACACACCATGGTATCGTCAACCGGGGTCAGGAATTCCGGCGACGGCCGGTACATCGAATCCAGAAACGGACGAATGGCGAGATGTTTGTCGAGGGACTTTCTGATGGCAACGGCCTTCAGGTCGCGTTGATCACGGTTCAAGGCACCGTGTTCGTATACGCATTGGAGCCCGGAAAGCTGGCCCTGCAGCTGCGATGCCTGTGCGCCCACGATCCCCGCACAATCACCGGCGATGCCAATTCCTGGGACCGTACTGCAGAGCCATTGATCCAGGCCGGGCCGCCAACACAACTGCGCTTCGTCCCAGCGGATTTCACAATCAGCGGCCATCGCCAGCTGCAGTTGGGGAATGACGCCGATATGTAACATCAGGGTTCCAGTGGGCAATTCATGGTCTTGACCACGGCTATTGAATCTCACCGCCTCCAGCACTTCATCACCGTGGGCGTTTAGCGCGGAGACCTCTTTGTAGACGGGGACCCTGCTCCGCCGTATCGACGCGATCAGGCCCATACCCTTGGCCAGGTACGACGCAGATTCCAATGCCCCGATCAGGTGGCGGACTGCCCTGGGCCGGTTGCTTCGCGGCGTGGTGTCAAGGATTGCCTGGATACCGACGCCGGCTTTGAGGTACTGCGATGCCAATAACAAAAGAAGAGGTCCGCTGCCCGCCAGCACGACATCGTCGGGAGGGATGATGGCGGCGGACTTGAGCAGGATCTGCCCGGCGCCGGCCGTCATGACGCCGGGCAACTGCCAGCCAGGCAACGGCATGGGCCGCTCCTGGGCACCGGTGGCAATAACGATACGGTCGGCGCCAAGGCACCGGCTCTTGCCGTCAACCAACACGCTGACTTCACGATTCCGGCTAAGATTCCACACCGTTGCCCCTGAATAGTAGTCGATATCCGCATTGCGGAAGTCTGATACTTGCTGCCGACCGTCAAGGTAGTCGCTTCCCAGCAGAGTGGGATCAGGCAGCGGCGAATCATCGACGCTTCGATATATCTGCCCTCCCGGCCGCTCCTGCTCATCCAGCAGCGCAACATCGACCCCGTGCGCCGCCGCGCACCGGGCCGCGGCCATTCCCGCCGGTCCAGCTCCCACGACGACGAGTGAATATCGAGCTTTCATTTAATCCATTTCCGCTGTGGTTCCTGTATCGAGATCCCTGATGCCGGGCTGTGTTGCGATCTTCATGCCCTCCCGCAGCGTCACCATGCATGCCTGCTGATTGGGTTCGCCGTCGATGCATACCAGACAATCAAAGCACGTGCCCATCATGCAATACGGGCCGCGCGCGCGGCCGGAGACGACGCTGCGTCGGCTAACCCGGATAACGGTCAACAGCGCCGCGGCAACGCTGATTCCCGCCGGCGCCTGGTGGAATTGCCCATCGAGCGTGAAACGGATCAAATTCCGGCGGACCGTTGTCAGAGTTTTAAACATCGAATCGGTCCGGATGGAATCGAGCAATCAGCGGATGAGGATTGCCGCCGGCCACCCAGTCCGCCACCGGTCCGGCATGAATGGCAGCCAACGTCACCCCGCTGTGGCACGCGATGCCAAATGCACCTTGGCAGTCGGAGGATTGCTGATACACCGGCTTGCCATCCGGAGTCATTACGCGCAGCGCCGCCCACGCGCGGACGACGCGTACGGTTTTCAGCATGGGAAAAATCGATACAGCCCTGGATGCCAGACGGTTCATTACTTCGGTGGTCGTGCCGTCGTCCCGTCCCGCATCCTCCTGGGAATCCCCGATCTGAAGGCTGCCTTCCCGCGTTTGCCTGACCTGCAACGTCGGATAGTTCAAGAAATGCCGCACCCTTTCTGTGATGAGCAACTGTCCCCGGTTTGGACGCACCGGGATGTTCAGCCCGAGCAGTTTACCGAGGCGCACGTTGTCAATCCCAGCGCACAGCACAACCCTGCCGGCTGCAAGCCGTTCATCGTTTGTTCGCAGCTCGAATCCACCGTGCAAGCATTCGATTGAGTCGACATGCCGGTTGGGCAGGTAATCGACCCGGCCTGCATCCAGGCGCTGGTGCAGAGCACGCAACAAGTAAAGTGGATTGACGTGGCCGTCCCGGGGCGAATAGCTGGCGCCGATCACCGCTGCCGAAACCTCGGGTATGCGTTTCTTGAGTTCGGCATGTTCAAGCATTTCGTATTCGAAGGCACCATCGCTATTGGTCCTCACCCTGGCCATACAGTCGTTCAGATCGTTCCAGCCCCGTTCGTCGAAACAAAATTCCATGCCGCCGGGCCGTGTGTAGCCCAGATCCACGCCGGTCGATTCCTGTAATTCGGCATCGAAAGCTGGCCAGAGGCCGGCCGCTTCATCGGTCCATTTGGCGTACGCGGGGAAATCCCATCCCTTGCCCTGTACCCAGATCAGACCGAAGTTTCCGCGGGAGGCCCTGAAGGCCCGGTCGCCTTCGTCCAGAAGCGCAACCCCGTGCCCCTTTTTCGACAAACCATAGGCAATACTCGACCCGACCAGACCACCACCGATCACGGCAATATCGTAGTCCACTAACCCTCCCCGGGTTGTTGTGCTGTCATGGCCTATTGTACTGCGTTACGCGCTGATCAATCCTGCCGAAGATACTGCTGCCGCCGGCGTCGAGCATGTCGATCTCGACTCGATCCCCAAACGACATGAATGGGGTTTTGGGTTTGCCATTGGCGATGGTCTCCAGGCACCGCACCTCGGCAATGCAGCAGGAACCGTCCTCACTGCCGACATTCGAGACCGTACCCGAACCGATTACCGTTCCGGCCATGAGGCCTCGGGATTTCGCCGCGTGGGCAATCAACTGTGGAAAGTCGAAGGTCATGTCGCGCCCGGCATTGGGAGCCCCCACGCGGCGGCCGTTCCAGGTGGCGATCAGCGGCAGGTGGACCCGGTCACCGTCCCAGGCGTCGCCCAGTTCATCGGGGGTCACCGCGACCGGTGAGAACGCCGTTTGCGGCTTTGACTGATAAAAGCCAAACTGCTTTGCCAGCTCCGCCGGGATCAGGTTACGCAGCGACACATCGTTGACCAGCGCAATCAGCTTGATGTGTTCGCCTGCCCGTTCGACACCGGTCCCCGCCGGCACGTCGTCGGTGATCACCGCGACCTCCGCCTCGAAATCGATGCCCCACGACTCGTCCTCGACCTCGATGTCGTCTCGTGCGCCAATGAACGCGTCGGATGCACCCATGTACATCAGCGGTTCCTGCCAGAATGATTCAGGCAATTCCGCGCCCCGCGCCCTGCGCACCAGTTCGACGTGGGTGACGTAGGCGCTGCCGTCTGCCCAATGGTAGGCGCGGGGAAGCGGTGCCGCCGCGTTTGCCGGATCGAACCGGAAGGCATCCTCCCCGCGTCCGGACTGGAGTTCGGTATAGACCGCCTTGAGAGCACCGCTGGACTCCGACCAGTTGTCCAGGGCAGCCTGCATCGTCGCCGCAATATCCGGTACCGCGACCGCTTTTTCCATGTTCCTGTCGACAACGATCAGCGTGCCGTCGCGGCCGCCTTGTTTGAGACTCGCAAGCTTCATAGTGGTGCTCCGTGGTGGCGATTTCCTGCGCCCGAGGTCGTGTTGTTTTTAGTTTCAAATGTAACTATACTCTCCCGGTCGGTCAAGTACTGGACGAAAATTCAACGACGATGACACAGACAGCTCATTCATCCCGGGCCGAGCCCGCGACGAAACTGCGTTACCTCTCAGGCTTCGGCAATGAACATGCATCGGAAGCTCTTGCCGGCGCACTCCCCGTCGGACGTTTTTCTCCCCAGCAAGTTGCCTACGGATTGTATGCTGAAAAGCTATCGGGCACTGCATTTACCGCACCGCGTCACGCCAACCGCCGCACCTGGATGTACCGCATTCGTCCCTCGGTAGTACAGGGTCGGTTTCGGCCCATCGACGCCGGATTGATCCGGACCGGACCCGTTACCGAGGTGCC
>CAMYOI010000002.1 GCA_947259955.1 uncultured Gammaproteobacteria bacterium | reverse complement strand
ACGGGTGGCAGCGCATGGCGCCCTGGCCGAAGATGATCATGCTTCGCGTCAATATGTTGGCGCCCTCGACCGTGATTGCGATGGGAATCTGCTGATAGCCCCGGGCCAGGTAGTTGCTCG
Source organism: uncultured Gammaproteobacteria bacterium (assembly GCA_947259955.1). Taxonomy (GTDB): domain Bacteria; phylum Pseudomonadota; class Gammaproteobacteria; order Arenicellales; family JAANXG01; genus JAHEKE01. Next base: position 31,591 of record CAMYOI010000002.1, on the reverse strand, counting down.
GGCCCATGCAGATGCCGCGGCCGCCGTGTACATCCATGGCGTCGCCGACCACCCGTCGCGCGCCCTCCGTCAGCTCGTACTTGACGATTGCCGAGATGACACTCGGTTTCTCGCCCAGCTTCAGCGCGGATACTGTCAGTAGCCTGGCGGCGTCCATGGTGTAGGTCGTTCCCGCTATTCTAGCCAGCGCTTCCTCCACGCCTTCGAACTTTCCGATCGGCAGGCCGAACTGCTCCCGGATCCGGGCATAGGCGCCCGCCGTACGGGCTGCCATCTTGGCGGCAGCCACTCCCGAAGCGGGCAGAGAAATGCCGCGGCCCGCCGCCAGGGACTCCATCAGCATTCGCCATCCCTTGCCCAGCCACTCATCTCCGCCGATCAACCAGTCCATCGGAATAAAAACATTTTCGCCGCGGTTCGGACCGTTCTGAAACGCGGCGTTCAGCGGCAGGTGTCTGTTGCCTATGGTCACACCCGGGGTATTCGTCGGAATGAGCGCGCAGGTGATCCCGAGATCTTCCCGATCACCGATAATATGGTCGGGATCATAGGCCTTGAACGCGAGCCCCAGCAGCGTCGCCACCGGGCCAAGCGTGATGTAGCGCTTTTCCCAGTTGAGCCTCAGGCCCAGAACTTTTTCTCCCTCGAATATCCCTTCGCATATGACGCCGTGATCGGGAATGGCCCCGGCGTCCGAACCGGCCACCGGATTGGTCAGTCCGAAGCAGGGAATTTCCTCGCCATTCGCCAGACGCGGCAAGTAATAGTTTTTCTGTCGCTCGGTACCGTAGTGTAGAAGGAGTTCGGCGGGCCCGAGAGAATTGGGCACCATGACGGTGACGCCGGCGGTGCCGCTGCGCGAGCAGACCTTCATGACGATGGCCGAGTTTGCCTCCGCTGAAAACTCCAGTCCGCCATACTCTTTCGGTATATTTATGGCCCAGAAACGCTGCCTTGCCATGAACTCCCAAACCGTGTCGGGCAGGTCATTGAGTTCGTGCGTAATCTCCCAGTCATCAAGCATTTCACACAGCCTCTCCACCGGACCATCCATGTAGGCCTGCTCTTCCTCATTCAATCCAGGGGCCGGCACCTGCAGCAACTTGCTCCAATCCGGATTACCGCGAAACAGCTCCGATTCCCACCATACCGTGCCGGCCTCGATCGCCTCGCGCTCCGTGTCCGATATCGGCGGCAGCACTCTGCGGATGTAGTGGAGCACCGGCGTACTCAGGTAGCGGCGCCGCAGATTACCAACGTTCATTAGTACCAGCAGCACAGCAACCGGCCACAGCACCCACGCCAGCGCATCCGGCACCAGTCCAACGAGGGTCAGCAGTAACAGCCCACCCACGAACACCGCGGTCGCGGCCTTGAGTGTGGTCCTGATCCGGGTCAGTGCATACAATCCCGCTAAAAGGGCCACGACACACAAAATCCAGTTCATCATCGATCTCCGTCCGGGCGGTCAGCCCGCGTTCTGCGGATAGACTTTAGGTTAGACCTGAAACGCTACCGGGAATTCACAAAAACGCTCAGCACCCGTTCACACTTGTCGGGGATAAGTCGATCCTTCGCATACATCCGCCACACTGACGTCCCATGCGCCCCGCTCTTGCGCACAGTCCGACGTTTTCCTTGCCAGCACTACCGAGCCGCCATAGGCCGGGAACTCGGAAAAGGCCTCCTGGCCATCCGCGGGATGGTCGAGATACATGCGCAGCGGTTCGAACATTCCCGCCGACATGACCTCGAATCCCATCGCGCCGGAAAACATCACTTTGAGCCCGCCATCCGTGAATCGCCAGAAATCCCAGGGTTCCTCGTGCTGCGGCCAGGCGAAATGGGTATGGTGGAAAGTCAACCCGCCGTCAGCGAGCACCCGGTTGACCTCCATGGGGAACAGCCAGGGCATGGCAAGGTGTTCCAGCACGCTGTAGGAAAACACCGCATCGAACTTACGATCCGGGAAATAGTCGCTCAGCCGATGCGCGTCACCGATCACATCTGTGTTGGCGTCCGGGTAGTAGTCGAATCCGGTATACGATCCGGCGTGGCCGAACAACGCGCGCTTGCTGTCGCTGCCCGGGGCCACCACGCGGGAACCGATCTCGAGCACGTGCATCTCGTTCTCGTTTACCAGATCGATGAATCGGTTGAACAATCCCCGGGCCTCGATGGCAGGGGTGCGTTCATCGGGTCTAACCTTCGCCATAAACTCGAATTCGATGCGCCCCGGGCGGCTACCGTCGGTTCCGGTCAGACTGATGCGGTGGCGCGCCAACCTGGGTACCTGTACCCAGAAACCGCATCGTTTGAGGGCTTCATCGTCCACACCCGGTATGGTGTCACCGATATCGAGCCTCGGATGCCAGTTGGTTATCGGCACGGCCGCCCCATCGACTTCCACCGCAGCTTTGGTGACCCCACCCTTCTTGTGAATCAGCCAGCCACGTATGCCCACGCACCCGTCATGGGACCATGTCTGATCTATGCCACCGGCGATGGGCTGCAATCGGTTTTTGATTCGCCGGATCCAGTTCATGAATTCCGGTCAGCAGACATCAGCGGTGGGCAAATGATCGAACCGACCCTGATGTTCCGTCATCTTCGGTCTCCGTCCGGGATGCTAAACCGCAGGTTGGCCTGGGGCCCTGGGATCGTCGACGGACGTGTGATCAGTCGGCTGCGGAGTAACGGTCATGACCGTAACCCCATGCTTCGATCTGAACCTGTGCCAACGGCCCTGCGGCACCACGATGACCATACCCTTGCGCAGTTCAAATGTTTCAGGACCGTCCGGGTTCATGATAGTCAGATGCGTGCTGCCATCGAGTATGTGCACGAGTTCGTCGCCGTTGCCGTGCCGCTCCCATGGACTTTCGCCCGAAAAGCCGCCGGCAAATACGCCACCGTCGCGGTAGTCAGCCAGCCTTGCAAACGCCTTGTTCTCCTGCTCCGCGGTAGTATCCAGACCGCGACCATCCAGAAATTCGAGTTTGTCGAGCTCCTCATCGATGTGAACCGCTCTTAGCATGGTGCTCCTCCTCGCTTTGGTGTTGTTTGATCTGTTCGTCGACCAGCTGTGCGCTTTGACCGAAAAGTACCCGCCTCTCCTCTTCCGTCGCTGGTTTCGAACGCTTGAGCTCCTTGTGCAGGCCGACTCCCGCCTGAACCGCCGGCCGCTCCTTGATCAGCTGCCGCCATCGAGAAACATTCGGGAATCGTTCCAGAGACTGGTCGAGTCGGGGGGCAATCAGTATCCACGGCCAGCACGCCATGTCGACGATCGAGTACTCTCCAAGGATGAATTCTCTATGCTCTAGCCGGCGTTCGAGGACACCGATACATCGACTGTATTCATTGGCATAGCGGACGCGGCCGTAGGAATCCCCTGCCGGCGCATAGTTGCGGAAATGGCTGTGCTGGCCCGCCATCGGACCCAGGTTTCCCGTCTGCCAAAACAACCATTCGAGCGTTTCCTTGTAGCCGTGTTCATCGCTCGGCATAAATCGTCCCGACCGCCTGGCCAGGTGGATGAGTATTGCACCCGATTCGAAAACCGAGATTGGGCCGCTTTCGTTGCCATGGTCGACAATGGCCGGCATGCGGTTATTCGGGCTGATGGCAAGGAACTCCCGGGAAAACTGCTCACCTCTGTTGATATCCACCGGGATGGTGCGGTATTCGAGCGCGCACTCTTCCAGCATTATCGATACTTTCCAGCCGTTGGGAGTCGGCCAATAATAAAAATCTATCAATTCATGGATTCTCGCGTTGACCAGAAATGGGCCGCCGCATCACATCTCGGCCCCCGCCAGTATCTCCTCGACGGTGGCCAGGATCTGCTTGCGCCGTAACAAAAGGTGCAGGCGCCGGCCGCCAAGCTGGTTCCAAAGGAAAGCCGCGCGCACGCCGGCAAATAATACGGTGCGCACCTTGTCTACGATGATGGGGCTGGCAAGGTAGCCGTGCTCGCCCTGAACGATGATCTTGGGTTTGAGCTGACTGATGGTACTTTTGTAAATTCCGGCCAGTTGCTCGTATACGACACTGTTCAAGCCTTCGCCATTCCCGCGCTGAACAGTTTGTTTGATTTTCTCCAGCTCCATGGCCACGGTTTGCGACATAATGTTTTGGCGTGCCAGCCGCTGGCCGAGCTGCGTAAGGCCGAGGACATAGCGCGCAATGTCCAGATCGGTCTGTTTGCCGCCGGTGGTCAGCTTTTCACGCATCGTGCGCAGACCCAGCATCAGACCCGCTTCGCCTCCGAACACCGATGCGGTATTGATCGCGTCTGTGATAAAAAGACTGCGCACGCTTGCCTCGAAAGGCACTTCGTCCTCATAACCGCGTCTTGCAAGCTGCTGCGCCAGGGTTGCCGCCTGAAACACACCGGCCAGGGCCAGCGTCTGATCGCGTTCCTGACTCATGCCAGACGCTCCATCAGGTAACACAGGCAATCCATCTTGACGATACCGCAGTCCGTTGTCAGCATCGCGGGCATGATTTTTCTGGCAGTCTTCAGCTCTCCGTTGTCCACGGTCAAATAATCCGGCCAATCCATAACCGGATTTTCCGCATGCACCGTAATACAGTCCCCGCACCCGTTTCGGGTTTTTCCCAGCGTGGTCCCCGGCTGCAGCATGTTGAAATTCAAATTGTCCACATCGGGCAGCAGCTCCACATCCGTGCCCTCGCCCAGTATCCCGACCGAACACGAGTCCTTCACCCTCACTACGGCGACGGTGTGGTACAGATCGATCTCCCCGACATCGTCGTCCAGCCATACGTCTTCTTCCATGCACGATATCAAATATTTCGCAACATGATCGACGCCGCTTGCATCGCCGACGATCCCGGCCTCGAGGGTTACCGAAGGGCACAAGCCGGAAAAAGCGACGCTGCACGATGTGTCCGGGTAGGTTGCAAAAACGATCCGTTCACTGAACTTTTTCGCCAAAGCGAGATGCCGGACATCCCGGGTGGCGACGATCGAGTAATGTGGATTGCGACCGGTGTTGTTGTGGATATCAATACAGGCACAGACATCGAGCTTTCGCATCGCTTCCACAACGTGTCGGGCGACAGCATGCTCACGGTCCGAGCCCTCAACCCAGATCCGGTTGTAGTCCGGCTGTCCCGGCAGGTACCGCACATTGTGATGCGCCGCAATCACGTTGCCGACAAAGATCGACACGGGTCTCGGGGGCCGGCCGTCGAAGTGCCTCAGGACGTGTTGCAGGGCGGCAAATCCGGTGGTTTCATTTCCATGTAAAAGCGTGGAGATGAACAGGGGCGGTTCGGAACGATCACCGGGCAGGTGCAGGAGCGTGGGACCGTTCAATATCTTATAAAGATCACGACTGCCGCAATCGAGAAATCCCTCAGGCAAGGACGACAATATCCGCAGTTCCGAAACAATCATCGATGTGCTAATCCCAGAACACGGCGGTAAAACCGTGTTTCTTTCTCGATGGCATCTATATTGGTCTCACTTTTCCGAAATCCGTGGCCCTCCCCCGCGTATTCTACATATTCATGCTGGATGTTCCGGTCGGTCAGCGCGTCCGCCACCTCTTGCGAAAGACGGGGCGGCACGACCCGATCCTCCAGGCCCTGAAACAGGATCATGGGACTGCGCAAACGGTAAATGAAATTCACCGGGGAGCGTTTATAGTACTCGCTGTCCTCGCGGACCGCGGTGTGCGGATCGTATTCCTCGCCGATCAGCCGGTCCGTATATCTGGCTTCGAACTTGTGCGTAATCGAAGCCAGCGTGGAAAGGTTCCCGATGCCATAGTAACAGGCTCCGGCCCTGAAATACTGCGGATACTCGGTGAGCGCCCTGAGCACCGCATATCCCCCCGCACTCTTGCCCCGGATGAATACCTTGCCCGGGTCGACCAGGGACTGGTTGACCAAGAATTCGATGCCGTCTACGACGTCGTCGATATCTACCCGTCCCCATCGGCCGAGAAGATGCTGGCGGTAGCGCCTGCCGTAGCCGGTACTGCCGCGATGATTGACATCGAGCACCGCAAACCCGCTGCTGGTCCAATATTGACGCAACAGATCCAGTGCACGCGTTGTTCGCGATGTCGGACCACCGTGCACCATGACCAGCAGCGGCGGCAGTTGGTCATCGGGAGCCGCAAAGCTCGTGTTATGCGGAACGTAGTAAAAAGCGTGAGCAATGCCGCCGTCACGCGTCGGGTAGGATATCGGTGATGCCACGCTGATTTCATCATCGGGAAGCGCCGGCGGCGAGGATTTGATTGTTGTGAAGCCGTGGTGATCGTAACTTACCAGCCGTGCGGATTGCGAACTGGATGCCGCCAGCAACAAAGCCTCGCCCGGCTCCTTTCCCGCGCTGAGGTGTGAAAAGGAATCGAATCGGGAATCCACTTTCCACTGACGACCCGAGATCCGATCTATTCTAACCAGTTCGTCTCCTTCAGGCGCGGTGCGCTTTGCCAGCAGGATCGTGCCGTCCAGCGGCGCGTGATTGGTCTCCCCGAAAACCCAGTGCGGAGCGCCGTACTCCCTGAGATCACAGGTCATCCGGATCAATCCCCGGTCGGTATGCCGATAAAGATTCCAGTAGTCATCGCATTCTTCCCTAATGGTGCTGCTGTCCACCGCGAATACCAGGTCTCCGCCATAGTACCCGGGCTGGCACGCCGATCCGTCGACGCCGTCCACGATGTCCCGAATGCCCGAGATCGCGACGCCTTGGTTGCTCTCTTCGATTTTCCCCGTCACCAGACGTGTCCGGTCCCATGGCATATTCGGGTGATCCCATTCGATCCACGACAGGCGGTTGTTGTCATGGTCCACAACCGGGCAAGCATAGAAGTCCGCCCCCGCGACGACGCTCACCGGTACAACGGGGCTATCACGACCCAGCTCAACCGCCACCAGGGCGTTTTCGTTCTCGCCTTCCATGCAAAACGTCTCCATCACGGCAAACAGATAGCGCCCGCGCGGGGAAATGGCCAGGTCGACGAACGAAGCCGCATTGCCGGTGTCCACGGTCAAAGGTGCCGGTGAAGCAACCGGTTCCAGCGGTTGTACGTAAAGCCGCCCGTCTGAATCGTTACAGAAAATCACCGAATCGTTTGCCACAATGAAACACTTGCCGCCATATTCGTGCACCCTGGTGCGAATACTGTACCCATCGGACGTCATGCAATGTTCGACGCCATCCTGGTCGAGCTGGACAAGGACCAGCCTTCCGTTTTCTCTTGCCCGGGCTTCGACCCAATAGTATCGGCCGCGGTAGAAAACCGGGTATTGAGGCGCCGACGGCTGCTCGAACAGAACAACGGGGTCGATTGAGCTCTGCCATGATCCGTAGGCTGCGATGGTCTTGGGCATGGCTAGAATCGAACGAGGGGCATCATCGATGATCTGACCGGCTCAACGCTGGAGTGATATTGACCATTCGTTTGCCGTTATACCCAGTTCTTCGAGCAGGCCGCCCCTGACTTCGAGCGCGGCGACTATCGGCACCGGCGGACTCCACAGCGTCATTTTCCGGGTGCCGATGATGTAGGGCTGCATGGTCTGGATGTCCCGGATCACACCGCTATCATCAATGAAAGCGATATCCAGCGGCATATACACGTTGCGCATATGAAAGCTTGGCACATGAGGATTTGCGAAAAGGAACAGGATCGACGTGCTTTCGGCCGTTTCGGGACACACGTGCTGAAATCCGGCGGCACGCTCGCGGCCGCTGTCCGCGACGTGGACCCGCAGGTCGACTCGCCGCTCGTCCGGGCCCCTGAGGCGGGCCTGGCGAACGTTCATCTGTTCGAGTTCACTGTTCGTGATGCGGCATTCCGCCAGCGCGTATGGCATCGAAACCGCCATCAACATCAGCACACCGAAAGCCCGCATGACGACGCTAACCGGCAATCGCTGTGGTTACGACCTCGCACACCCTGGCCACCTGCGCCTCGCGCATGCCCGGAAAAATAGGCAGCGATATGCACTCTGCGGCGGCCAGTTCGCTCTCCGGCAGTGCCCCGCGCTTGTAACCGAGATCACGATATACGGGCTGCAAGTGGAGCGGCTGCGGGTAGCATACGGAAAACCCGATGCGGGCATCGGCAAGGCGCTGTTTCACGCGGTCTCTTCCGGGGACACGAATCGTAAACAGGTTGAACACGTGCCTGCCGCCAGCTGGTTGCGCTGGCGTAACGGCATCCGTGCCTGCGAAACGCTCCGTGTACCACTTCGCCACCTGTCGGCGCGCCTGGATCGCTTGTTCAACTGTGGCCAGCTTGATTCTCAGCAGCGCTGCCTGGATCTCGTCGAGGCGGCTGTTGTATGCGATTTCGTCGTGGATGAACGGCTCGACTGCACCATGGTTGCGCAGCTTGCGCAGCCTTGTCTCCAGATCGGCGTCGTTTGTGGTCACCATCCCGCCGTCTCCATAGCAGCCCAGTATTTTTGTGGGATAAAAACTGAAGGTGCCGGCAATTCCCAGGCTGCCTACTTTTTCTCCTCCCCACTCGGCGCCGCAGGCCTGGGCGCAATCCTCGATGATATCGAGGCCATGCACATCGGCCATCGATCGCATCCGGGCCATGTCCGCCGGGTGCCCGAATAGGTGCACGGGTAGTAAGGCTCGAGTCCTGTTGGTCACGGCGGCTTCGATCCTAGCGGGGTTCAGATTGAAGCTCGACGACTCGATATCGACGAACACCGGTGTGGCCCCTACGACGTTGACCGCCTCGGAGCTGGCGAAAAAAGTATACGGCGTGGTGATTACCTCATCACCGGGGCCAATGTTCAAAGCGCGCAGGCTCAGTACCAGGGCATCGGTGCCGTTGGCCAGTGCAACCGCCCGACTGGTGCCGGTGTATGCCGCGAACTCGCGTTCGAATTGAGTAACGTTCGGACCAAGCACGAAGGTGCCGGCTGCGCCGGTGCACTGAATCGCTCCCAGCCACTCTTCACGCAGATCGTCGAACTGTGCAACAAGGTCCAGAAAAGGTACGGTCGGACCGCTCAATGGATGCCTGGACTTGCGTTGATTTTCCGCTGGACCTGTTCCGCCACCTGCAGGGCCTTGATTCCATCCCGCCCGTCTACCAGTGGTCTGCCTCCACCGCGCACGGTTGCAACGAAGTGTTCCAGTTCGGCATCGAGGGGCGGCCTCGGTTCGATTTTCAGCTGTTCGGACTTCAGTCCCGGATAGAGTTGGCCCGGTGCCGGTTCGGTCTTGCTAACGATGTCGATCTGCTGATCGATGAAATTCAGAGCCTGATAACTGTGGCTCCCGAACACCCTGATACGACGAAATTTCTTCATGGACACCCGGCTCGCCGTCACATTGGCGACCGTGTTGTTCGCAAATTCGAGGCGGGCGTTGGCTATGTCGATATGATCGGTGAGAACCGGGGAGCCCACGGCGGATACGTAAGTGATTTCCGAATTGACCAGGGACAGGACGATATCGATATCGTGAATCATCAGGTCGGTAACCACATCCACGTCAGTCGCTCGCTCGACAAACGTACCCAGCCGATGGCTCTCGATAAAGCGTGGATCACTGACCCGTTCCGCCAGTTTCATGATGCCCGCATTGAAGCGTTCCAGATGGCCAATGAGCAAAACCAGACCACGCCCCTCCGCGGCAGCGACGATGGATTCCGCTTCCACTACGGTAGGCGCAATAGGCTTCTCGAGCAGCATGTGGATACCTGCATCGAGGTAGGGTAGAGCCACTTGCCTATGCACCGACGTCGGCACAGCGATGCTGACGGCGTCGGCTTTGCCAATGAGCGTGCATGGATCGGTGAATCCCGGGCAGCCGTAGAGGCCGGAGACTTCGTCGGCGGTGTCGCGATCGATGTCGGCGACACCAACGAGCTCGACTTCCGGCATCTGACTGTAGATTTTGGCGTGTATACGCCCCAGGTATCCGACACCAACCACACCAATTCGCAAAGGGTCGCTCATCTAAGGAAACTACGGGGGTCAACCTGCATGTTGCGCGCGCGCGGCCCGGGCAGGACTGGAATTGTGCAAGTAGGCTGGCATTAACAAGCGGAAAAAGTGATACCCGAAATCCGCGGATTATAAACGATTGCCGTACCCAGCATCATCCTAAATCGGTACTCCGACACTGGAAAAATGTCCGGCCCGCTGAATTGAGATAGAATTATCGTCAACCAATCGACGCTGTCTCCGTTATTTTCAAACGCATATTGACGAAATATCAACCGGCCGGCGCCGAGCGGACCCGATAATGTGTAAATCATCCAGCTTCCTGCTGCTCCTGTTTACGACCAGCCTGGCGGTCGCCATACCATCGACAGTGACTGCTGCTGGTTACAATTCTTTCAGCATTGGAGGACCGGGAAACCGCGCGCACTTCCACTATTTTACTCCCAGCCATTCCTATCGGCCGCACGGCGGCTATCGGGCCGCCCCCAACCATCCCCGGCGCTACGGTCACCACGGCGGAAGCCGCGTTATTCTCCGCGGCTTCCATGGCTACGGGGCCAATTCCGGCTACGAATCCTACCGCTGGAGGGGCTGGAGTCCGGGAATCCGCAGAGAGCCGGGATGGCGCAGGTATTTTGGGCAAGGCAGGTTCCCGGGATTCAGAGGCCGCCACGGTTACCCCAGATACCGAAAACACTGAATTCAAACAAAAATTCGCAATAGATGAGATGACATCGGCCGTGACGACTGTGGCGCTGTCCGTTGGCAAGGACACGGAAGACGCCGGGCGCAATAACCCGGGCGCCTCCGAAGATAACCGTGACGCGGAATCCGGGAAATCGGCCCATTGCAACCGAATGGACCAGTTCCTGGCCCAGGTCGAACACAAGGCATTCAGGATTGCAGTCTACGCCCTGCGAGATGAGCAGACCGCACTCGATGCCGTTCAGGATGCCATGTTAAAGCTCGTTGAAAAATACGAAAACAAACCAGAGCCGGAGTGGCCCGCATTATTTTTTACGATTCTCAACAATCGCATAACCGATATCAGACGCTGGAGAAAACTGCGCGAGGTCGGTGGCAAGACCATCTCACTGTTTCGCAGCCATCCGGACGGAGATGAAGATCTGCTCGAAACCGGTCTCGGCGCCGAGCTCAATTCACCTCAGATGCGGCCGGAACAGGTGCTTTCGTCCAAGCAGCTCCGTAAACGGATCGACGAAGCATTGGAACATCTGTCCCAGCGGCAACGACAGGTTTTCTTCCTGCGTGAATGGCAGGGCATGAGCGTACGAGATACCGCAACGGTACTCGGATGCTCCGAAGGCAGCGTCAAACAGCATCATTTCAGGGCCATGAAGTTCCTCCGCGAACATCTGGAAGAGGTATGGAACTATGAACGAACATGAACAGGTGACCGCCGAACAGGCAGACAGGTTGCGGGCGGGGCTGCTCGACCGGGACCCAGCGCTGGAGTCCCGTGTGCGATCGGCCCTGAAGCGGGACGGGGATCTGGCCAGGCGGAACGAACTTTGGACCCTGGTGTGCGGCCAGCTCCAGGCCTCCGCAAACGACGATTCGAGGTTGACCAACCAGTTGCGCATCCGACGCCGGGCGGTGTTGAGTGGTAGGGCCGTTAAAGCGCGCCGCCGCTTTACGCTGCCTCAACTGGCACTCGCCACCGCCACCAGCGTCGCCTTGACGCTTGGAGTTATGTTATGGATGGGTGAACATCCGCCCGCGGCACGGACACCCGTCAGCCGGGCGGTGCAGATCGCATCAACCGACCTGGCACACGCGTTTGTCTCGAACGTCGTCGACATCGATCTGGACCTGGCAGATAACGTGGATCTCTATGTGTGGATGGAAGGCCAGCCCGCCGCCATTATCGAGCACCCCGGCAAGGGAACGTAACGGACGGGTACGTTGTTAAACGGGACCATGTCATTAACTCGATCCCTTTTACTCCTGATTAGCGTCGCGCTCATGCCTGGTTTCGCGGCGGCGCCCGAAGCCGCCGCCCAGGAAAACTTTGGTCAGAGCTGGAAAAATCTGCCGCCCGACAAGAGGAAGCAGAAGCGAGAGCAGTACTTTTCCGATCTACCCGAGTCGCGGCAACAACGGCTGCGTGAAAGCCAGCGCAAATTTCATGCCTTGTCGTCCGGTGAGAAGCGTGCGCTGTGTGAGCGATTTATCAGCCAGCGGGGCTACGCCCCACCCGCCTGCCGGAATATTCTAGATAATTGACCCGTACGCACCCAAGTTCTTCGAGCCCGGCCCGCATCATTTCTCACCAGGACCCCGATTCCAGCGGCTATTATTTCCGCGCCAAATGCTCCGTTGCTGGAGGCTTTACATAGAAATCATAGATATGTCGACTCGCGCTATCCGACAAATAACGTGATGCCGAAAATGCCGGGAAAACAAAGGGTGAAAACCGCTTCAGGCTTTCACATTCCGCCGGCGGGAATGGCGCATGATCAGGTACATCGTTCCAGCCAAGCAAAAACAACCCGCCTTCACGAAGACAGTCGTAACACCCATTGAATGCTCTGTCCGCATGCTCCCTGGTGTTCAGACCCCAGCCAAATACGCCGTTGCAGATGATCACGTCCAGTACCCCCGCTTCGAAATGTAAACGTATGTTTTCGATAGAATCCAAAATATGGTTCCCGGCGCCGTATTTTGCCTGCTCAACATCGTGGTCCAACGTCCAATAGTTTTTCTCCTCGAACCATTTACTGTATCCCTTTGTATACCAATGGCAGCCGACAAACAGAATTTCTGATAAATCAGTACGCTTCAAAACGTAGGGGAAGATAGTCCTTTCGAGTACGTCCCGATCTTGGGACTTGATATACAGATCAAATCCGCAGGCCAGCAGAAACTTCCTCTTTTGCAGCCGCCGAAATCGGTTAAACCGTCTAATTGCGTCACGAAAAACCGCCATTCAGGTCAAAGCCGCCGATTGGTTGTCTTTCTTGCCTCTGATTCGACGGTAACGATTGTAGAAACCGGAGCTCTTTTTCCAGAAGGAAAAGCCGCCGCTGCCGGAGAATATGGCAATCCGCCTTATCCGCCAGCGATCCTCGGCCGGGTACAACGGACCATTCTCGGTACCGACCGCAAACTGATAGCCCGCGGATCGAACCGCAGCCACTTCACGGCTGCCATAGATGCCATATGGATAGGCAAATGAAACCACCTCATCCCCGATGAGATGCTCGAGCTGTTCCCTGGACCTGGCGACCTCTTCCTTCAGCTCGGCACCGGACAATTCGGTCAGATACCGGTGCCGCAGCCCATGAGAAGCGATTTCGATAATTCCGCTGTCGTGGCAAGCCTTCAACTCCGCGTCGTCCATAAGCATCGCTTCCGGTTCCCCGCTCGGTATATCCCATCGGTTACTCTTGAGGGTTCGGTCCGCCAGGGCGTAGATAACGGCCCGTGCATGATGGTGCTTGAGTATAGGCAACATGTAATCGTGGTTGTCTCTATAGCCGTCGTCGAAAGTGAGGATGACGGGTTTTTTGGGACGAGCCCCTGCCGTGAGATCCTGAAATGTTACGAATTCAAAACCGCGCCGCACGAGGGAGGTCAATTGTGCGGACAGTTCGCTGCGGGTAACATGAATGTTGTTAATCGTGCCTTTCGGAGACTCCGGGACGACACGGTGGTACATCAGTACCGGAATTTCCCTGAGCCGCCGCAGGTGTTGGTCGAGTGAAGGTTTACTGACACTCTCTGTCATTTCCACAAAGCACGCATGGTTTTATTCCGGATCCAGGATAATTCTACCCGCATTGGGCAATCCAGCACACAATCGCATTGATCCAGCCAGCGACATGAACATAATGGAGCTCTGTTTTTCCGATGGTTTCGGAGGCATGGAGCACTATGTCCGCCGCTCGATCAACTGGTTGAGGGGCCACGGGCACCGCGTCCATGCTTTGGTGGGCCGTGCCACGCCGTTGGCTGACCGGCTGGAAGCCGACGGCACACCGCATCAATGCCTGCCGAGGCCTTCGAGAACATTGCCGATTTACACGGCATCCCGTGTTTCACGAATAATCGAACAACGCGGTGTTGACGTAGTTCATATTCATACCAGTCGGGATCTCAATCTGGCCGTCCTTGCTAAGACTTGCTGCAGGCTTCCCGTCGCCCTGGTTTACAGCCTTCACCTGCGTCCGCGTAATTCCAAACTGGATCCGGTTCACCGCTGTATCTACGGTGGCGTCGACCTCCTTGTAGCCAATTCGCAGAGCGTTCTGCAAGACATGAAAAATAACTTACCGGTGTCGGGTGCGCGGTGCGAGTTGTTGTATCCGGGTGTCGCCGAGATACCTCGTTTGGATTGCCCTGAACTGCGGCATCGGCTTGGATTGTCCGACCACAAATTTACCGTAGCAGTCTTTGGCCGGATCGAACACGACAAGGGACAGCATGTACTGGTGAATGCCATGAAACAACTTCTGACGCAGGGGGTGGAACTGCAGGCATTCATAGCAGGTCCGATCATGGATCAGGAATACTACGCGGCTCTGCAACAGGATATCCTCGCATCGGGATTGCGCAGCCATGTTCTGACTTCGGGATTCATCAACGACACCATGGTATCCATGCAATGTTTCGATGTCGTCGTGTTGCCGACCTACAACGAGGCATTCGGTCTGGTGTTGATCGAGGCTATGAATGCGGGCGCGGCGGTTATTGGCGCAAACGTCGGCGGCGTTCCGGAAATAATTCACCACGGGCACAATGGGCTGTTGTTCGAACCCGGGGAGGCTCAAGAGCTCGCCAGTCTGATCACATCCCTGCTACGAGATCCGCACTTGAGGAAAAGGTTGGTTGAAAACGGCAAACAAACAGTGCGAAAAAAATTTAACGAGGATGAACACTACCGGCGGCTGACCCGGCTTTTTGATACCCCGCCTTGCCGGCAATGAGGTGCGATATGCGGAACAGTCCGGCACGGCGCTCATCGGCATCTGTCCTGCGCCAGCGCTCGGTTTCCTGGCGAGAAATGCGGGTTGATGGCGCGGTCGGGCGGAAATTATCCCGATACTCTCAAGGCCGCAATCCGCTCTTCCAGTGGCGGGTGAGACATGAACAGACGGCGGAACCCCTGCCCGACGCTGCCTGAAATCCCGAAAGCGGCCAGCTGATCCGGCAGAGGAGGCTGCTCCGAGACCTGCCTTAGCTTTTCCAGCGACGAAATCATGTTTTCACGGCCCGCCAGTTCGGCGCCACCCGCATCGGCGCGGAATTCGCGCTGGCGGCTGAAGTACATCACGATAATGGATGCCAGAATGCCCAGCACCAGCTGGGCGATGATGGTGGTGATCCAGAATCCCGGTCCGTGTCCGCGCTCGCTCTTGAACACCACTCGATCAACGATCTGCCCGATGACCCTGGACAGAAAAATCACGAAGGTGTTAACCACGCCCTGTATCAGCGCTAGGGTCACCATATCACCGTTGGCAACGTGGGATATCTCGTGACCGATAACGGCTTCCGCCTCCTGACGGCTCATCGCCCGCAGCAGCCCGGTGCTCACCGCCACCAGCGCGTCGTTCTTGCGGGCTCCGGTGGCGAAGGCATTGACCTGCGGCGAGTCGAATATGGCGGCCTCTGGCGTTCCGATCCCGGCGGCCTCGGCCTGCCTGCGCACCGTATCCAGATACCATCGCTCCACTTCATTTCCCGGCTGATCGATGACCCGGGCTCCGGAAAACCGCTTCGCGGTCATTTTCGACATCAGCAGCGAAATAAACGATCCGCCCATACCGAAGATTGCAGCAAAAATCAAAAGCCCCTGGTAATTCATACCGCCTTGCTCGAGGTAGATATCCAAACCCAGCACGTTGATGGTGATGCTCAGAACCACCAGGATGGCAATGTTCGTGGTAAGAAAATAGAGAATGCGTTTCATGAATACTCTCGAATGTACAGGATTGCAGGGTAAATATGAGGAGAATTCGGTGACGGTTCAAGTCCCAAATCGGTAGAATTGAAACGCAGCGCAACGAAACCGGTCAAACTTCAGTAATGATCAAGGCACTAAAGCAGTTTTTCGACGAAAACCTCAGCCAGGCGCCGAACGAAAGGCCCAGACCCCATGATTTGCAGATCGCCTCAGCAGCCCTGCTCTTCGAAATCAGCCGTTCCGATGAACGCACCAACATACAGGAGCGCGACAAGATCGCAGAGCTGGTCAAAAGGCAGTTCGAACTGAGCGAAGGTGAAGCCACCGTGCTGTTGGACCTGGCGGAACAGGAGGCCCATGATTCGACCAGCCTTCATGGATTCGTAACCCTGATCAACAGTGACTGGACCGAAATGCAGAGGCTCCAGCTGGTCGAGTACATGTGGCAAATCGCCTATCTGGACGACCAGCTGGACGACCATGAGGTTCACCTCATGCGCAAGATACAGCGTTTGCTGTACATCCCGCACAAGAAATTCATCGGGGCCAAGATCCGAGCCCGCGACGGCAGATAACCCGCAGCGAATAGGCGCGAACCGCGCCTAACACAAGCAAAATGACGATCGCGCTAAATTTAAAATCGTAGGAGCGGCGCCCCGCCGCGATAGAGTTGTAGGAGCGGCGCCACGCCGCGATAGATCGACCCAAGCGCGCATATCCTACTGAAAAGTTCTAAAACGGTATATCGTCATCGAAGTCACTCGTTGGCATTGCCGAGGCAGCTGGTTTAACACTACCGGCGGATGTCGGCGGCGATTGATCGAAGCTGTCCGACGGTGCGGACGTTCCGCGCCCGCCCAACATCTGCATATCGTTAGCGACGATTTCAGTCGTGTAACGGTCCTGGCCGCCCTGATCCTGCCATTTTCGAGTCTGCAAACGGCCTTCGAGATAGACCTGGGATCCCTTTTTCAGATATTCGCCGGCAATTTCCGCCAGACGGCCAAACATCACGACACGATGCCATTCCGTTCTTTCCGTATTTTCACCGGTTTGCTTGTCCTTCCAGCTTTCCGTGGTTGCGACGCTGAAATTGACCACCGCGGCACCGCCCGCCGTGTACCGGACTTCCGGATCGCGCCCAAGGTGACCGACGATAATCGCTTTGTTGACTCCTCTGGCCATAATTCTGCTCCTTTGAATTGACTCGTCTGTGGTGCATGAATACTAACACCGCAGGCGTTGTTTACACACCCTCCCCGCCGTACAGGTATTCCGCTGCCGGTTCGGATGCAAACCCGCGGACAGGGGGCGTATAGTATAGGGTTTTCTACGGTTAGATGGCTCGATGAACACTATTCAGATTCGCGGCGCCCGCACCCACAACCTGCAGAATGTCGACATCGATCTGCCGCGGGACAAGTTCATCGTACTTACCGGCCTCTCCGGTTCGGGAAAATCGTCGCTTGCTTTCGACACCATATATGCCGAGGGCCAACGCCGCTACGTGGAATCCCTGTCCGCCTATGCCCGTCAATTCCTGTCCTTGATGGAAAAACCCGACGTCGATCTGATCGAGGGTCTTTCACCCGCAATATCCATCGAACAGAAAGCCACGTCGCACAATCCGAGATCCACGGTGGGAACGGTCACCGAGATTTACGACTACCTGAGATTGCTGTATGCCCGCGTCGGAGATCCCCGCTGTCCGGACCACGACGTCAGCCTCGAGGCGCAGACGGTGAGCCAGATGGTCGACCAGGTCATCTCGCTGCCCGGCGGAACGCGCGTTCTGCTCCTAGCCCCGGTGGTTGTCGATCGCAAGGGCGAGCACGCCCAGTTGATGAAGCAGATGCACGCCCAGGGATTCATTCGTGCCCGGGTGGACGGCGAGGTGATCGAACTCGAAAACCCGCCCAAACTCGCAAAAAACGTCAAGCACACCATAGAAATCGTCGTAGACCGGATTTCGGTCAAGCCTGATCATCAGCAGCGGCTGGCGGAGTCTTTCGAAACGGCGCTCGATCTCAGTGAAGGCATCGCCAAAGTGCTGGTGCTGGCCGGCGACTCGCGACAAGACGATGACGAGATCCTGTTTTCGTCCCGCTATGCGTGCCCGCACTGCGGCTACAGCCTGAGTGAACTCGAACCACGCCTGTTTTCGTTCAACAACCCCGCCGGGGCCTGCCCTGGCTGCGACGGACTCGGTGTATCCAGTTTTTTCGATCCCGATCGGGTCCTGTACGACGCCGACTTGAGCCTCGCCGCAGGCGCGATCCAGGGCTGGGACCGCCGCAACGTATTCTATTTCAATCTCCTGCAGTGTCTGGCGAGCCACTATGAGTTCGACGTCGACACCCCGTTCTCGGCGTTGCCCGAAGCAACCCGCAACGTCATCCTTTTCGGAAGCGGGACCGAAAAGATCGAGTTCAAGTACCTGCGCGGTCGCGGACGCCGGAGCGTGAAACGGATCCACCGCTTCGAGGGCGTCATTCACAATATGGAGCGCCGGTATCGAGACACCGAATCCAACACCATAAGGGAGGACCTTGCCCGCTTCGTCAACACCAAACCTTGCGGCCGGTGCGCAGGAAGCCGTCTGCGCTTGGAAGCCAGAAACGTGTTTATCGCATCCCACGCCGTGCACGATGTCACGGCACTGTCAATCGGTCACGCTTACGGGTTTTTCGACACGCTGGCGTTGACCGGCCATCGCGCCAAGATCGCTGAGAAAATTGTCCGGGAAATCCGCGAAAGGCTCGGCTTCCTGGTCAACGTCGGACTGGAATACCTGTCCCTCGACCGATCCGCGGAAACGCTCTCGGGTGGTGAGGCACAGCGGATCCGCCTGGCCTCCCAAATCGGCTCCGGGCTGGTAGGCGTCATGTATGTTCTGGATGAGCCGTCCATCGGCCTGCACCAGCGCGACAACGCTCGTCTGCTGTCTACACTGACCCGTCTTCGCGACCTGGGCAACACCGTACTCGTCGTCGAACATGACGAGGAGGCCATCTCGAGCGCCGATCACGTCGTGGATCTGGGCCCGGGTGCCGGAGTACACGGCGGGCAGGTCGTCGCCCAGGGCACCCCGTCTGACATCATGGCGGCCTCCAGGTCACTGACCGGTGGCTACCTCAGTGGTCGACTGCGGATCGAGGCGCCGGCTCAGCGAACGGCCTTCGACAAGGACAAGGTCCTCAAAATAACCGGCGCGCGGGGGAACAACCTGCAGAGTATTCGGGTCGACATCCCCGTCGGGTGCTTTACATGCATCACCGGCGTTTCCGGTTCGGGAAAATCAACGCTGATCAACCACACCCTGTACCCGGCCGTGGCCCAGTCCCTATACAAGAGCAAAACCAACCCCGCGGACTACGACCAAATCGAAGGCATCGGGGAATTCGACAAGGTCATCGACATCGACCAGAGCCCTATCGGACGCACACCACGCTCGAATCCCGCAACCTATACCGGACTGTTCACTCCGATTCGCGAATTGTTTTCCAACACCCCCGAGTCCCGTGCCAGAGGCTACAAGCCGGGACGGTTCTCCTTCAATGTGCGCGGAGGTCGATGCGAGGCCTGCCAGGGCGACGGTCTGATCAAGGTCGAGATGCATTTTCTTCCGGACATATACGTGCCCTGCGACACCTGCAGGGCCCGCAGGTACAACCGCGAGACATTGGACATTCGGTACAAGGGAAAAAATATACACGAGGTGCTCGACATGACCGTCGAGGACGCGGCGGATTTCTTCTACGCGGTGCCCGTCATCAAACGCAAGCTGGACACCCTGCTCGCGGTGGGCCTCGGTTACATCAAGCTCGGGCAGAGCGCCACGACGCTTTCCGGCGGCGAGGCGCAGCGCATCAAACTCTCCCGGGAACTGTCCAAGCGCGATACGGGGAAAACCTTGTACATTCTGGACGAACCGACGACAGGACTGCATTTCCACGATATCAAGCAACTGTTGACCGTTTTGCACACGCTGCGTGACCATGGCAACACCGTAGTGGTGATCGAGCACAACCTTGACGTAATCAAGACCGCGGACTGGATCATCGATCTGGGCCCGGAGGGCGGCGATCGAGGCGGCACCGTGGTGGCTGCGGGTACACCCGAAGAGGTGGCGGGCATGGAATCGTCCTACACCGGCCGCCACCTGGCGCCGGTACTTGCCAGGAACGAACCACCGGCAAGCCTGAGTGCCTGAGCCCGGCACCGTGACGGGGACTGCAGACGTATCGCGACTGCACCAGATCGGCATGGCTTGTCGCTATTGTCGATAAGGCAATTTTCGGCAAACGAGCACGTCTTTTCCCGTCTCCTGCTGCATGCTCAGAATCAGTTATACTCGGCGCATCATGAGCAACCCAAGAACCAGGCAGTCCGCCATTCCCGGTGTAAAACAGCGCGGCGCGGACAAGATGAAACGCATTCCGATCAAGGTCGTTCCCGCCGAAACACCGCTCAAAAAGCCCGACTGGATCCGGATCCGTCTGCCTTCGGACAACAAGGTGGCTCGACTCAAAAGCAGGCTGCGGCAGAATCGGCTGTACACCGTATGCGAAGAAGCATCCTGCCCCAATCTCCACGAGTGCTTCGGTCACGGAACGGCGACATTCATGATCATGGGAGATATCTGCACGCGGCGATGCCCGTTCTGTGATGTTGCCCACGGCCGTCCCTTGCCGCTGGACGAAGACGAACCCATCTCCCTGGCCCAAACCATACGTGATATGGAGCTTAAATATGTCGTAATCACCTCGGTAGACAGGGACGATCTGCGCGATGGAGGCGCGGGTCATTTCGCATCGTGCATACGCGAGGTGAGAGCGGTAAATCCGGGAATCAAACTGGAGATCCTGGTCCCGGATTTCAGGGGACGGATGGACCTGGCCGTTAAGGTTCTGTCGCAGTACCCGCCGGACGTGTTCAACCACAACCTGGAAACTGTTCCAAGGCTTTACAAACAAGCAAGACCCGGTTCGGATTACCAGTGGTCCCTCGATCTCATCAAGCGATTCAAGTCGACACAACAGCATATTCCAACGAAATCCGGCCTCATGCTGGGACTCGGGGAGGAGATCGAGGAGGTCAGGACGGTGATGCGTGACCTCGTCGAGCATGATTGCGAAATGCTCACTCTAGGGCAGTATTTACAGCCAAGCAGACATCATCTGCCCGTGGTCCGTTACGTGCACCCGGATGAATTCGAACGACTGCGCGAGTACGGTGGCCAGATCGGATTCCAGCACGTCGCATCCGGTCCCCTGGTCCGGTCGTCGTATCACGCTGATCTGCAGGCAAGCGGTGACTTCGGGCCGCAGTAACCCAGCGGGGTACACTAGGCCGACCCCGCTCTGACTCGTCGACGCGCCGGGAGACGGTTGAGTGCATGATACAATCGCGCCACTTTTAGATAACTAGCCCGCGTCGGTAGATAAACGCTTTGGAGATCTGATACATGCAACTGGACAACAATCTCGTTGATGCCGACTCACTGGAAACCCAGGAGTGGATCGACGCACTCGAAGCCGTCATCAAGGAAGAAGGAACAGAGCGGGCACACTATCTGCTTAACCAGCTGATCGATAAGGCACGCCGCTCCGGTGCTTATCTTCCGTACAAGCTAACCACCGCGTACCTGAACACTATCCCGGCCGCTGTCGAAGAGCAAAGCCCGGGTGACGCGGCAATCGAGTGGCGCATCCGATCGCTCATCCGCTGGAACGCACTGGCCATGGTCCTGAGGGCGAACCAGAAGAGTACGGAACTTGGCGGCCATATTGCCAGCTTCGCCTCCGCAGCCACCCTCTACGACGTGGGCTTCAATCATTTCTGGCATGCCCCCACCGCGGATCACGGCGGCGACCTGGTATACATCCAGGGCCACTCCGCTCCCGGGGTGTATGCACGCGCCTACCTGGAGGGGCGCCTCAGCGAGGACCAACTCGATACTTTTAGACAGGAGGCGGTCTCGCCAGGCCTGCCTTCCTACCCTCATCCATGGCTGATGCCCACGTTCTGGCAATTCCCGACGGTATCGATGGGCCTCGGGCCGATCATGGCCATCTACCAGGCACGCTTCATGCGCTACCTGGATCACCGCGGCCTCATCGATGCAGATAACAGGAAAGTCTGGTGTTTCTGCGGCGACGGCGAGATGGATGAACCCGAATCGCTGGGCGCCATCTCACTGGCCGGAAGGGAACGACTAGACAATCTCATTTTCGTCATAAACTGCAACCTGCAGCGCCTTGACGGCCCGGTAAGGGGCAACGGAAAAATCATCCAGGAACTCGAGAGTGCGTTTCGCGGCGCCGGCTGGAATGTCATCAAGGTGATCTGGGGCTCGTACTGGGACCCGCTGCTGATGAGAGATACCAATGGTCTGCTGGCCAAGCGCATGGAAGAAGCCGTCGACGGTGAGTATCAGGCGTTCAAGGCCAAGGGGGGCGCTTACACCCGCGAGCACTTCTTTGGAAAATATCCCGAGCTCAAAGCCATGGTTGCCAACATGACCGACAAGGATATATGGCGGCTCAACCGCGGAGGACACGACCCGCACAAGATATTCGCCGCCTACGCCATGGCGGTCAAACACACCGGCCAGCCTACCGTGATTCTGGCCAAGACGGTAAAGGGATACGGCATGGGCCTCGCCGGCGAGGGTCAGAATATCACCCACCAGCAGAAGAAGATGGACGAAGAATCTCTCAAGCAATTCCGGGATCGGTTCAACATCCCGGTGCTGGACGAGAAGCTGGGCGAGCTGCCCTATTTCCGACCACCCGAGGACAGCGAGGAAATCCGCTACCTCAAGGAGCGGCGAGCCGCTCTGGGCGGTTATTTGCCGCAGAGGTCGGCTCGGGCGGAAGCGCTCCCGGTCCCGGGACTGGAAAAATTCAAGGCCCAACTGGAGGGTACCGGCGACCGCGAGGTTTCCACCACCATGGCGTTCGTACGCATTCTGGCGGCGCTCACACGGGACAAGCAGATCGGCAAATACGTGGTGCCAATCGTTCCCGACGAGTCTCGTACATTCGGCATGGAGGGCCTGTTCAGACAGCTTGGTATCTATTCCTCCGTGGGCCAGTTGTACAAGCCCGAGGACGCGGAACAGCTCATGTACTATCGGGAGGACAAGGAGGGCCAGGTGCTGCAGGAAGGCATCAATGAAGCGGGCGCGTTTTCATCCTGGATCGCCGCCGGCACCAGCTACGCCAATCACGGCATCAATATGATTCCGTTCTACATTTTCTATTCCATGTTCGGATTTCAGCGTGTCGGGGACCTGGCCTGGGCGGCGGGGGATTCGCAGGCACGCGGTTTCCTGCTGGGCGGCACGGCCGGCCGGACCACTCTGGCCGGCGAGGGCCTGCAGCATCAGGATGGCCACAGCCACGTACTCGCCTCCACCATCCCCAACTGCGTATCCTACGACCCGGCTTACGCCTACGAACTCGCGGTGATCATCCATCACGGACTGCAACAGATGTACGTGGAGCAGAAGAACGTGTACTACTACATCACCGTAATGAACGAAAACTACACGCACCCGGCACTGCCTGAGGGATCCGAGGCAAACATCATCAAGGGCCTCTATCTGCTGCATGACTCCACCGGCGGAGAAGCAGAGCCCGCCGGACATTGCGTGCAACTGATAGGCAGCGGCACTATTTTGCGTGAAGTCGAGAGGGCTGCGGAAATACTCAGGAAGGACTTCAATGTCAGCGCAGACGTGTGGAGCGCGACCAGTTTCAATGAATTGTGCCGAGACGGGCTCGCTGCGGAGCGATGGAACAGGCTGCATCCGGAAGATACCCCGCAGAAGTCGCATGTCGAGGAGTGTCTGGCTAATCGCCCGGGACCGGTGGTGGCCGCTACGGACTACATGCAGAGCTACGCCAATCAGATACGTCAGTTCATACCTGCTTTGTACGTCACCCTGGGCACCGATGGCTTCGGACGCAGCGACCTGCGCAGCAACCTGCGCAGCCATTTCGAGGTGGACCGGTATCACATCACCGTTGCGGCGCTCAAAGCCCTGGCTGATGATGGAGACATTCCTTTCGCAACCGTTGCAGAGGCAATCAAGCAATTCGGAATTGATGCTGAGAAAACCAATCCTGCTATAGCGTAACGAGGATAGCCGAGTGTTAAGTTACAAAGAGATCGAAGTTCCGGATATCGGAGACTTCAGAAGCGTCCAGGTAATAGAAATCCTGGTCCAGGAGGGTGAGCGTGTGGAAGTCAATACACCGCTCATAGCCGTCAAGACGGAAAAAGGTCCAATGGATGTCCCCTCCCCGCTTGCCGGCAAAGTGCAGGAAATGATCGTTCAGGTCGAGGATCGAGTCACCAAGGGTTCTTCGATACTGCTGCTCGAAACAGAAGTGGAGGACCCGGTATCGGCTCCGTCTTTTTCAGAGCCGACCCTGCAGTCCGAAGCGGGGTTCGATCCCGATTCCGACCACAAGGTGGAACCTTTGTGGGAAATCGACCCCATCATCGATCCCACAACAACGGAACCCCGGTTGCCCAGCGATGTCGTGGAAGAGCGGGACGAGCCTGTTTTCGACGATTTCGGAGAACGTGAAAGCCCGACACCCGCGGAACAAGTCGAACCGGAAGACGATGGCAGCATGGCTGATTCCGGAGTGTACGATGATGTGCAATCTGCGCAACAGGCCTCAGTGGATGAGGAGGTTTCTGTCGAGCGCGACTGGGATGAAGAAATCGAGGCCCCTTTAAGCGAGGGCGGGGCTCATCCAACCGATGCAGCCACGGTAGAGGAAGAAGTCGATGCCGACGTCGAAATCGCTTCTACTATTGATGAAAGCGTCACGGTACTGGTCCCTGACATTGGAGATTTCGATGATGTGGAAGTCATCGAGGTGCACGTCAGTGGCGGAGACGCCGTCGAACTCGAAGATCCCTTGATCACGCTCGAGAGTGACAAGGCCACCATGGATGTACCCGCCACCGCGTCCGGCGTAGTATCGGAGGTGCTCGTGGAAGTCGGTGACCGGGTCAGCGAGGGCAGCCCAATCGTGCGCGTCGGCGGTGCGGGCGCGGAGCCTGCGGCGGCCCCGGTAACGGTGGCGGAAGAGCACGCTGTGGCCGCGGCGGAAAGCGCGGCGGCGGCACCCATCCCGCAAGCGCGACCCGACCCCGGCACCAGACCGGCAGCACGAAAACGCAGCGCTGCGGGCCCCGCGGCGCCGCCCGTCTCTATTGACAGCTCCCGGTCACCGGACGAAGTTCCGCACGCGAGCCCCGGGGTGAGAAAGTTTGCCCGGGAACTGGGGGCGGATCTGACCAAGATTAGCGGCAGTGGACCCAAAGGCCGCATCCTCAAGGAAGATGTTCAGCGCTGGGTCAAGAAAACGCTCACCGAAAAGCCGTCAGCGGCGCCGGCAGCCGCCACCGGCGGCGCCGGCATCCCGGAAATGCCGGATATCGATTTCTCCCAGTTCGGAGAAATCGAAAAACAACCGCTCAGCCGCATCAAGAAACTTACCGCGGCCAACCTGAGCCGGGCATGGCTGAACGTGCCCCACGTCACGCAACACGACGAAGCCGACATTACGGAACTCGAGGAATTTCGACAAGAACTGAAAAAAGAGGAAGAGTCCAGAACCGGGGCGCGAATTACCATGCTTTCGTTTCTTATGAAGGCCTGCGTGGTGGCGCTAAAGGAGTATCCCGTCTTCAACGCTTCGCTTGAAAAAGGCGGGGAGAATCTGATAGTCAAACACTACTATCATATGGGCATCGCGGTGGATACGAACCAAGGTCTCGTCGTACCGGTAGTACGTGATGTAGACCGCAAGACCATCCGCGACCTGGCCGGGGAACTGGCCGATATCAGCTCTCGGGCAAGAGAGCGCAAGCTGTCACCCAAGGATCTTCAGGGCGCATCGTTCACGATTTCAAGCCTGGGCGGCATCGGGGGAACGGCGTTCACACCGATCGTCAACGCACCCGAGGTAGCCATACTCGGCGTGTCCAGATCCAGCATGAAACCCGTGTACGAAAACGGTGATTTCGTACCGCGTCTGATACTACCGATATCACTGTCCTACGATCATCGTGTCATCGACGGATCACAGGCTGCGCACTTCACATCTTTTCTGGCTAGAGTCCTGGCCGACGTCAGGCGCTTGCTGCTTTAGCAGGTACCATTGAAACAAAATCAATAAGAGAAATTACCTTGCCCAAAACAATCGAACTCAAGGTACCGGACATCGGTGATTTTACCGATGTGGAAGTCATCGAAGTACTCGTCGCACCCGGCGACCAGGTCCAACAAGAAGATCCGCTGATCACTCTGGAAAGTGACAAGGCGACCATGGATGTACCCAGCGCGGAGGCGGGAACGATCAAGGAGTTGACCATTCAGGTCGGCGACAAGATATCAGAGGGTGACACCATCGCTGTCCTCGAGGTCGGGCGGTCCGCCGCCACGCAAACCGGAACGGAGGACACTAAACCCGTTGTCGAAGCGGCGTCCCCGGCGAGTCCGGAGGCTCCGGGCCAGGGCGAAATCGATTTTGGGATCGATAGACCAACACCCACGCCGAAGCGATCAGTCGCAGGGGCAGCCGCCGACCGGCATGCGGAAGTGGTCGTACTCGGATCGGGTCCGGGCGGTTACACCGCCGCTTTCAGGGCTGCGGACCTTGGCAAGAAGACGATCCTGATCGAACGTTACCCTACCCTGGGCGGTGTTTGTCTCAATGTCGGATGTATCCCCTCCAAGGCATTACTGCACACTGCCGCGGTGATCGACGAAACGCGCGGTATGTCAAAACACGGACTCAAGTTCAGTGATCCCAAGATTGATCTGGACAAACTCAGGGACTGGAAGGACAGCGTCGTCGGCAAGCTCACCAAGGGGCTTGCGGGACTGGCCGGTCAGAGAAAGGTCGAAGTCATTCAGGGCTGGGCGAATTTCGCCGGACCCAACGACATGGTAGTGGATACGGCGAATGGTGAAATCACGATAGGTTTCGATCAGGCCATTATCGCGGCCGGATCGCAAAGCATGAAACTGCCGGGTTTTCCTGAACACCCGCGTATCATCGATTCCACCGGCGCTCTCGCCCTCGCGGAGATTCCCAAGCGCATGCTGATCGTGGGCGGCGGGATTATCGGGCTGGAAATGGCCGCGGTATACGGCTCGCTGGGTAGCAAAATCACCGTGGTGGAGCTCACATCCGCGCTGCTTCCCGGCGTCGATGCCGATCTGGTCAAACCGCTGCAGAGGCGAATCAGCAAACTATACAAAAACATCTACCTCGATACCAAAGTCACCGCGCTGGAACCGAATGACAACGGTGTGCTTGTCACATTCGAGGGTAAAAAGGCTCCTGAATCCGATACCTTCGACGTCGTTCTGGTGGCGGTGGGCCGGCGGCCCAACGGGCACGAAATTGGCGCTGACCTGGCGGGCGTCCAGGTCGATGACAGAGGGTTCATCGAAGTCGATTCCCAGCAGCGCACCAATGTGGGGCACATATTCGCCATCGGCGACATCGTCGGTCAGCCCATGCTGGCGCACAAAGCCACGCACGAGGGCAAGGTAGCGGCAGAAGTCTGCGCCGGTATGAAAAGCCACTTCGATGCCAGGGTCATCCCCAATGTGGCGTACACCGACCCCGAGGTTGCGTGGGTCGGGGTGACGGAAGGCGAAGCGAAATCTCGGGGACTCGACTACGGCAAGGGCGTATTCCCCTGGGCAGCCAGCGGACGGGCGCTTGGCCTGGGCCGGGAGGAAGGAATGACCAAACTGATCTTCGACAACGCCACGCGACGGGTAATCGGCGCCGGTATAGTCGGACCACACGCGGGAGACCTGATCGCCGAGGCGACACTGGCCATCGAGATGGATTGTGAAGCGGAGGACATCGGCCTCACCATCCACCCGCACCCAACGCTTTCCGAGACCGTCGCTTTCTCCGCCGAGGCCTATGACGGTACCATTACGGATCTGTATATGCCGAAACGAAAATAGAAGTTTCCAGCCCGCATTTCTCACCACCAATTTTGGTCTTGGCTTTGATCACCTGTCCATATCGGCACCCATCCTGAACCGAACGGGCGGACGCTCACCTGTTCGCTCAGAACCCTGCTAGTTTCTCCTTGAGTTCGGCGACCTCCGCTTCCAGCGTGCTGATTCTCGCCGCCATTTCGGACATGTTAAGTCGCTCCGGGGCGTGGGCGGACTTTTCGGCCAACGCGTGGACCGCATGCGCTTCGACATCGACTGGACCGCAGAGGAGGTGCATGTACTCGGAATCCTTGCGCCCCGGCGTGCGCGGCAGCTGCACCACCAGGGGATCACCTTCCCACTCGATCAGGCTAATGAGCGCATCCACGACGGCAGCGTTGTCAGCGAAGACATGCAGACGACCGCTGCGCGCCCTCAGTTCCCCTGGCGTCTGGGGACCCCGCAGCAGAAGCAGGCAGACGACGGCGAACTGCGCCCGATCGAATTGATAAGCGCTGAAAGTCGTGTTACAGAATCTCTGCTTGTATTTCTCCACCCCGCTTTTAAAATTTTCCTCCACGTGCAGCAGATGCTTTTCTCTGAGATCACGGGCAACATGCTGCACCCTACCCTGATCCAGGGACATCACCGGATTGCGCGCGGACTTCTGATTGCAGGCGTTGGTCAGGGCATTTGGCGTCAGGGGGTATTGATCCGGGGTGACGATGGACTTCTCCATCAGGCAGCCCAGGACACGGGCCTCTTCGGCGGTTAAGCTCGGCAGCAACGGTTATTCAGGCGGATATCAGAGTGAGTTGCACAATGGTACTCCATTTCGTCGTGTGGAAGCGGCTCTTTTAAGGTGACCAAGCCCGACTGGGTCGTGGTTTGGTGCTGAGACAAGGACATTGGCCGTGTGTATTCTAATACCGGAAGCCGCAACTGAATTTGACGTGCAGGCGTGAGGACTATAGAAAAGAACCGTTCGATCGTGCCAAACTGATTGTTTGCTAACGGAGTGTTTAAGAATGTCCAACGATCCGAAAACACCGGAACAGCGCTACGAGTACGGCAAGTCGCTGCGCGAGAAAACACCGCTGGCGGCGCACGCCGAGTGGACCCCAGGAACCCAACGGCCCGATCCAGTCGGACTCGTCGAAGAGCAGAACGAGGGCCGGCTCGCTTGGCTGGTGCCCGTCCGGCGCACACGCATGTCGGCCTCGCCCTTTACTTTTTACCGGGGCAGTGCCCGGATCATGGCGACCGATCTCGCAAAGACGCCCGTATCCGGAATCGAAACCCAGATCTGCGGGGATGCACATCTCGCCAACTTTGGCACCTATGCGTCACCGGAGCGGCGGCTGGTCTTCGATCTCAACGATTTCGACGAAACGCTGCGGGGGCCCTGGGAGTGGGACGTGAAGCGCCTGGCGGCAAGCTTCGTACTGGCCGGCCGCCACAACGGTCTCGATAAAAAGGAGTCTCGAAAAGTCACACAGCGAGCGGTGCGTGGCTACCGCAAGGCGATGACAAAGCTCGCCAGCATGCGCGTGACTGATATCTGGTACAGCCACGTGCGGATGGACCGACTTCGTGATCTGATAGCGGGCCAAGAATTCGAGAAACAGGCGGCCAGGATCATCCAGAAAACTAGGCGCAAGGACAGCCGTCACGCCCTGGACAAACTCGCCGAGGAGGTTGACGGACAATATCGAATCCGCAGCGAACCACCGTTTCTCGTCCCCCTTCGCGACCTTGGCGACAAAGCCGACCGCGATGAGATTCAAGAATGGATCCTGGCGGCTTTCGAGCAGTACCTCGCAAGCGTTCCGGATGACATCGAACATCTCCTAAAAAAGTTTCACGTGAAGGATTTCGCAATCAAGGTCGTAGGGGTGGGAAGCGTCGGCACACGTTGTTACATCCTGCTTTTGGAAGGCAGGGATCGAACCGACCCCCTGTTTCTCCAGATCAAGCAGGCCAACAAATCGGTGCTCGAGGAGCACCTGGGATCGAGCCGCTACAGGAACTCGGGCCGTCGCGTGGTCGAGGGTCAGCGTCTGATGCAGACGGTAAGCGACATCTTTCTTGGCCATATGGAAAGCGGGGGTTCGGGCAACGACTATTACATCCGCCAGCTCAAGGACTGGAAGGGTTCGGCGAACGTTGAAGATGTCGGAAAGGAGAAGCTTATTGTTATGGCGCAGAACCGCGGCTGGACGCTGGCTCGTTCGCATGCCCGTTCAGGCGACCCAATCGCGATCGCGGGTTACCTGGGTTCGGGCAAGACCTTTGACCGCGCCGTCGTTTGCCGCTCGAATCGAGAACGGGCAGCTCGAGGCGGCGGAGTATGAGTAGTTTCACGACGCCCTAAATGTACGAGAATCTTGCTGTCGTTGCCGTATTTACCCTCCTCTACAGCCTCGTTGCCGGAGGCGTGTCCCGCACGCTCCTCACCGGCCCAATCGTGTTCGTGGGGTTCGGACTTGTTGCGGGCCCGGTCGGGCTCGGCATTCTCGACATCAGCCTCGATAAGGAAATCTTGCGCACCCTCATCGATCTGACGCTGTGCCTGGTGTTGTTTGTCGACGCCGCCAGTGCGGATCTCCACGTATTGAAGAAGCGTTTGGCGATCCCGCAACGCATGCTGCTGATCGGGCTGCCTCTGGTCATTGTTCTGGGTATGGTAGTGGGTGCGCTGATCTTCAATGGACTAAGCTTTTACGAACTGGCGATCCTGGCCACCATGCTGGCCGCCACCGACGCGGCCCTGGGCAAAGGAGTGATTACCAACGAGGCCGTGCCGCCGCGTATCCGGGAGGGCTTGAACCTGGAGAGCGGTCTCAATGACGGGCTGTGCGTGCCGGTGCTGCTGACGTTTATTGCGTTGGCTTCCGGGGTCCAGGTGAAGGACGGCAGTGCCATGCTGGCGGTCAAGCTGGTGGTCGAGGAGCTGGGCGTCGGGGTCGTCGTGGGTCTGGGCATCAGCGGGCTTGGCTTTTGGTTGATGCAGTTTTGTCACAAACGAGGCTGGATCAGCAAGATCTGGCTGCAGGTGACAGTAGTGGCGCTGGCGGTAGCCTGCTTTGCGGTAGCCCAGAGCCTGCACGGGAGCGGCTATATCGCCGCCTTCGCCGGCGGGATGCTGTTTGGGTTTCTCGACAAGTCGAAAACCCACAAGCATGTGAAGGCAAGCGAGGGTACGGCCGAGACGCTGGCGCTCATTACCTGGGTCGCGTTCGGTGCCGGGGTGGTAGGTCAGTATTACCCCTACTTCAGTTGGGAAGTTCTGCTATATGCCGTGCTCAGTCTGACCGTGGTCCGAATGGTGCCCATATATGTGTCGCTTACCGGCACCGGGGAGTCGAGGAAGAGCAAGCTGTTCATGGGCTGGTTCGGTCCGCGCGGGCTGGCCAGCATCGTGTTCACGATTATTGTGCTGGGTGAGAATCTGCCCGATGGCGGTATACTGGCGGCGACGATGTATGCTCGATCCGAATTAGCTATCAGTGGGGAGCCTGTTCAATGAACAAGATTGCAATTTCAAAATGGGATGAGCTGAACGACCGAACGCCGGTGCACGCGCTTGTCAAGGATGTTGACCTGGTGGTCGTGCGTTTCGATGACAGGGTGTCGGTGCTGTACGGGCGTTGCGCACACCGCGGCGCCATCATGGCCGACGGCCATATCGATGGCGCAAA
>CAMYOI010000001.1 GCA_947259955.1 uncultured Gammaproteobacteria bacterium | reverse complement strand
TGGTGAGAAATCCGGACAAAGAGGAACTTGACCTGCCAGGCAACATTATTTCTAATGCAGCGTGCGCAAACACAATAATTACAATGACCAATAAGATCATCACCGTTATACCCGGGGACGGCATCGGCCCCGAGATCACATCGGCGACACTTCGGGTATTGGAGGCGCTCGATTGCGACCTCGACTATGACGAACAGCTCGCGGGCGTGAGCGCCCTCGACATTGGCAAGGACCTGGTGCCCACGGAAACCCTTGAAAGCATCCGGCGCAACAGGATCGCACTGAAAGGACCATTGACGACCCCGGTTGGCAAGGGGTTTACTTCGATCAATGTGCAGCTGCGCAAGGAGTTCGATCTTTACGCCAACGTGCGGCCGGCGATTACCCGTCCCGGCGTGAAATCGAGGTACAAGAACATCGACATCATCACCATACGGGAAAATACCGAGGGAATGTACCACGGTGAACGGCAGACCTTGTCACCCGACGGATCGCGGGCCGAATCCGTGAGCGTCATAACCCGTGAAGGAGCGCAGCGAATACTTCGCTTTGCCTATGAGCTGGCAGCGCGACGGGGAAGGGAGAAGATGACGGTCGTACACAAAGCCAACATTCTCAAGGCGACCTCCGGCCTGTTCCTGGACGTGGCCCGGGAAATATCGAAGCAATACCCGGATATCGAAACCGTAGAAATGATCGTCGACAATACCTGCATGCAGCTGGTGATGAACCCGCACCAGTTTGACGTGATCGTGACGACCAATCTATTCGGCGACATCATCTCGGACCTGTGCGCCGGACTTATCGGCGGTCTGGGTATGGCGCCGGGAGCCAACATCGGAGACGATGCGGCGTTGTTCGAAGCCGTCCACGGATCTGCCCCGGACATCGCAGGTAAAAAAATCGCCAATCCCTCCGCACTCATACTTGCGTCGGCTCTTATGCTCGATCATCTCGATCAACGCGATAAAGCCCGCAGGCTGCGCAAGTCTATTCGCCAGACCATTGCCGACGGCGATCGGCTGACGGCGGACCTGGGCGGCTCGGCGTCCACCCAGGAATACACCGACGCGGTGATTGAACGGCTCGAAAAAATGGGCTCAGATTAAAAATACGTCGCTACGCCGCCTCGTCCAGCGCCTTGATGCTGAGGCGTATGCGGCCCTGCTTATCCACTTCGAGGACCTTAACCCTGACAACATCCCCCTCCTTCAGGACGTCGCTGACATTCTCAACGCGCTCTTTCGAGATCTGGGAGATATGAACCAGGCCGTCGCGCCCGGGCAGGATGTTGACGAACGCACCGAAATCCATCAGCTTGACGACTTTTCCCTCGTAGATCTTTCCAACCTCGACGTCGGCGGTGATCTCCTCGACGCGCCGCTTGGCTTCCTGACCCATCGCATTGTCCACTGAAGCGATCTTTACGGTACCGTCGTCATCGATGTCGATCTGGGCACCTGTTTCCTCACAAATAGACCGGATGGTTGCACCGCCCTTTCCGATAACATCGCGAATCTTGTCCGTAGGAATCTTGATGGTAATAATGCGCGGGGCATGTTCGGACATTTGCTCACGGGGGCTGGTTATGACTTTTGCCATTTCTTCCAGGATATGCATTCTGCCCCGCTGCGCCTGATTGAGCGCGGCCTCCATGATCTCGCGCGTTATCCCATCTATCTTGATATCCATCTGAAGCGCCGTAACACCATCCGGCGTACCGGCAACCTTGAAGTCCATATCGCCCAGGTGATCCTCGTCTCCGAGGATGTCGGTCAACACGGCATATTTATCGCCTTCCATGATCAAACCCATAGCGACACCCGCCACCGGTGCGGACGTAGACACACCGGCATCCATCAGGGCCAGACTCGAACCACAAACAGTGGCCATTGAACTCGAGCCGTTCGATTCCGTAATTTCCGATACCACCCTTATGACGTAGGGAAACTCTTCCATGTCGGGCATGACCGCGGCCAGGCCACGCTTGGCCAGTTTGCCGTGTCCGATTTCGCGCCTTTTAGGCGAGCCGACCCGGCCTGTTTCACCAACACAAAATGGTGGAAAATTGTAGTGCAGCATGAAGCGGTCGCGGAATTCTCCCGCCAGGGCATCGATAATCTGCGCGTCCCTGTCCGTGCCCAGCGTTGCTGTGACAATTGCCTGGGTCTCTCCGCGGGTAAACAGCGCTGAGCCATGGGTCCGGGGAAGCACGCCGAGCCGTATATTGATGGGTCGAACCGTTTCGGTGTCCCGTCCATCAATACGCGGCTGTCCGGAGATTATTCGACCCCGTACCGTGGACTTTTCGATATTTTTGAGGCTCGACTTGATTTCATCCAGCTCATGCTGGGGGGTGTCCTCGCTGGACAGCTCGTTTATGACACGTTGCCGGATTTCAGCCAGAGTCTCCTGCCGCTGCAGTTTTTCCTGGATGCTGTAAGCGTCGGCGATACTGGAACCACAAAGCCGTTCCACGCTTTCCCGCAGTGCGGTATTTTCCGCCGGCGTTTCCCAAGCCAGAGGTGCATTGCCCACTTCAGAGGCCAGTTCCTCGATGGCATTGATCGCGGCCTGCTGCTGCTCGTGGCCGTACATGACCGCGCCCAGCATTTGTTCTTCGGTCAGGACCGCGGCTTCGGATTCCACCATCAGGACGGCTTTGTCGGTACCCGCCACCACCAGATCAAGTCTCGACTGCTCCGTTAGTGTGGTTTTGCTCGGATTCAGAACGTACTCGCCGTCGACAAATCCAACTCTGGCGGCAGCGATGGGGCCCTGGAAAGGGATACCCGAAATCTTCAGCGCGGCCGAAGCGCCAATCATGGCTACGACGTCCGGATTTATTTCCGGGTCCATCGACAGGACGGTGACTATGATCTGGACCTCATCCGTAAATCCCTTCGGAAAAAGCGGTCTGATAGGCCGGTCGATCAACCTGCAGGTCAGGATCGCCTGCTCGGAAGGGCGCCCTTCCCTCTTGAAGAACCCGCCGGGGATACGTCCCGCGGCGTAGGTTCGCTCCTCGAAATCCACGGTCAGCGGCAGGAAATCCCGGGGCTGATCCGATTGACGGTGAACCACCGTTACCAGCAGGCAGGTATCACCATAGCTCGCCAGCACAGCACCAGAGGCCTGGCGTGCAATTTCGCCGGTTTCGAGCGTGAATTCATGTGGTCCATATTGGAACGACTTGACTATCTTGTTCATTTTTTCTCCTTATTTGCGTAAGCCTAGACGGCTTATGAGGCTCCGATAGCGCTCAATATCCGTGTTCTTGAGATAGTCCAGCAGCTTTCGTCTTCTATTGACCAACCGCAACAATCCCTGGCGGGAGTGGTGATCGTGTGTATGGGTTTTGAAGTGAGCAGACAAGTCTTCAATTCGGGCAGTCATCAACGCGACCTGCACTTCTGCTGACCCCGTATCACCACTCGCTCTTTGAAAGTCGCCCACGACTTTCGATTTCTGTTCGGCTGATAACGCCATTGTCTTTCCTCTTTAAACTCTCTGGTAAACCATTTAATCCGTCAATCAACTGACTTAAGTGCCGCCAAAAAAGACGGCGTATTCTAACCGCAGGCCGGCACGCTAACAAGCATCGCCAACGCTCCGGCCGCCTAAAATTACTCTATATTTTTCAATTAGTTAGAGATGCTCAAAATTTCATGTCGTTGCGGGCAAGCAGAATTTTGCTCATTTTGAATTGAACAGTCTTTTGGGAGCCACTCTGCCATCATCCAGGACTTCGCCAAGGCCCAGAAAGCCAACCCCGTTCGCATACAGACGCACCCACCCCTCGCTGGGAACATCCACCGCCTTGACCGGCTGCCCGCGGCAGAGGTAGTAAGCCGCGTCATCCGAGAGATTGACGCCCGGCAGATGTTTGAGGCCGATATCCATTGCGATTAGCAATTTATCCAGTTCCTCGGCGTTCTCTTCCCGCTGCAGGCGCTCGAGCGGTACTGCATCGTCCAGGGAAAATTCACCGACGCCGGTTCGCGTCAGGGACGATACATGGGCGCCGCAACCCAGCCGTTCACCCAACTCGTGGGCGAGTGTGCGCACGTAGAACCCGCTGGAGCAGTGTAGATCGATCTCCAGGCTGCGCTCGTCAATACGTTTGAAAGACACCTCCATGATCGTCACCTGTCGGGGCTTGCGCTCGACTTCTATGCCCTTTCTCGCCAGCTTGTACAAGGGCTGGCCCTGAAACTTGACGGCACTGTACATGGGCGGCACCTGCTCCAGGTCACCGGTAAATTCGTTCAGCACATCGGCAATAGTATCGTTCGAAACTTCCACGCCGTCACTTCTGGAGATCTCTTTTCCTTCCGCATCTCCGGTATCGGTCGCCACCCCCAGCGCGAAGACGGATCTGTAGCGTTTATCCGCACTCAGGAAGAAGCTCGAGACCTTCGTCGCCTCCCCGAAGCACAACGGCAGCAATCCCGTCGCAATCGGATCCAAGCTTCCGGTATGGCCCGCTTTTTGGGCCTTGAAAGCACGCTTGGCTCCCTGCAGCGCCGCATTAGAGGTCAAGCCCTTGGGCTTGTCGAGCAACAGTATTCCGTTGATTTCGCGGCCCCAGCGAGAACGACTTCGGCTACCTCTCATATTTCACCTCTTGTTGGCCTCCTCGATCAGTTTCGACAGCGCCATTCCTCGTTCCACGCTGTGATCGTAAGCAAAACTCAGGCTCGGGCTGACTTTCATCGTGAGCCTCGAACTCAGCTCCCTCCGAAGATATCGGGAGGCGTGGGACAGGGCCTCCAGCGCCCGGCAATCGTCGCCAAGCTGGGTTATGAATACCTTCGCGTGTTTCATGTCCTTGCTGACCTCCACCGCCGTAATCGATACCAGACTCACGCGCGGATCGTTGAGGCGCGTGGAAATGATATCGGAGAGTTCACGGCGTATGAGTTCCGAGACCCGCAGCGTTCGACTGAATTCCCTGGGCATTGTTTGGATTGATTCTCAGTCGGTTAAACGCCGGGGTCCGGATCACAGGGTGGCCCTGACTTCGACCTTACGATAGATCTCGAGTTGATCACCCACCTTGACGTCGTTGTAGTTCTTCACGCCTATACCACATTCGAAGCCCGCCTTGACTTCACCCACGTCGTCCTTGAATCTTCGCAATGAATCGATGACTCCCTCGAATATGACCACGCTGTCGCGCAGGACGCGCACGTTTTCATTACGTTTGACCATACCCTCGGTGACGTAGGACCCGGCGATCGTCCCGATCCTCGGTGCCCGGAACACGTCGCGAACCTCAACATGGCCGATGACCTCTTCCTTGATCTCGGGCGCGAGCATTCCGGACATCGCGGCCTTGACCTCGTCCACCACGTCGTAGATCACGTTGTAATAGTGTATGTCCACGCCCTCATTCTCGATGAGCTTGCGGGCCGAAGCGTCGGCACGGACGTTGAAACCTATGATGATTGCGTTCGAGGCGAGCGCCAGGTTTACATCCGATTCGTTGATCCCGCCGACCATGCCGTGCACCACCTTAACCTTGATTTCGCCGGTGGACAGCTTCTCGAGAGATTCGGTGATGGCTTCGACCGAACCCTGCACATCCGCCTTGACCAGCAGGTTGAGCGTCTTGACCTCGTTTTCGTCCATCTTCTGGAACATGTTTTCGAGCTTGGCGGCCTGCTGGCGTGCCTGCGCCACCTCCTTGTGCTTGCCCTGCCTGAACAGCGCGATCTCGCGCGCCTTTCTTTCGTCGGCAACCACCAGCATTTCCTCACCCGCTCCGGGAACTCCCGACAAGCCCTGTATCTCGACGGGGGTGGACGGTCCCGCTTCCTTAATGCGCCGGCCGGCATCGTCCGACATCGTCCTGACCCTCCCGGTTTCCCGACCGGCCAGGATAACGTCACCGGTTCGCAGCGTGCCTTTCTGAACCAGCACCGTGGCTACCGGTCCCCGGCCCTTATCCAGCCTGGCCTCGACAACGAGACCGGCCGCGGCGCTGTCCACGGTGGCCTGGAGTTCGAGCAGTTCCGACTGTAACAGGACGCTGTCGAGCAGCGTGTCCACGCCCTCTCCCGTATGCGCGGACACGGGCACCATAAGTATGTCGCCGCCCCAGTCCTCGGAAATGACGTCGTGGCTTGCCAGATCCTGTTTGACACGATCGACGTTGGCGGACTCCTTGTCTATCTTGTTGATTGCAACAACGATCGGCACCTCCGCGCTCCTGGCATGATTGATAGCCTCTACCGTCTGGGGCTTGACGCCATCATCCGCCGCGACCACGAGAATCACCAGGTCCGTTGCCTGCGCACCGCGGGCGCGCATGGCCGTGAATGCCTCGTGGCCCGGTGTGTCGAGAAAGGTGATGGTTCCCCTGGAAGTCTCCACCTGGTAGGCACCGATATGCTGGGTGATGCCCCCGGCCTCCCCGGAGGCCACTTTGGTTTTCCTTATGTGATCCAGCAGCGATGTTTTACCGTGATCGACATGGCCCATTACCGTGACCACGGGCGGTCGCGGCCGTTGTTCATCGGATACCGCCTGCTGTTCGCCGCGTAAGCGCGCCTCCGGATCGTCGGAAGCCGCGGCGGATGCCGTGTGACCCATTTCCTCGACCAGCAGGATAGCGGTCTCCTGATCGATGACCTGGTTGATCGTCGCCATCATTCCGAGCTTCATCATCGCTTTGATCAGATCCGCGGCTTTCACCGTCATCGCCTGCGCCAGCTCACCCACCGTAATGGTTTCGGGAATCGTAACCGCCCGGGTAACCGGTGCCGTCGGTTTCTCGAAGCCGTGCTGCCCCGCGGTGCTGGAGCGGACTTTCTTGGGCCGGATGTCGCGCTTTTTGCGCCGGCCCTTGTGGTCTCCCGACACGTGGAGTTCATCGCGCTTGCGTTTGGATTTCCGCTCGGTAGCCGCCGCTTTGCGCCCCTTCTTGTCCGGTGCCTTCGGTTTTTCCTCGGTCGCCGGCGGCGCTTCCGCCTGTGCGTCTTTCGGCGCTGCCTCGGCAAGCGGTGCTTCCGACACTGCGGGTTCCGCCGCCGGTGCCGGCTCCGGCTGCTCTGTCGCGACCCCGTCAACGACGGGCTCTCCGGCTACAGCCGGTTCCGCTTCAGGCATCTCCACTTCGGCAGCTTCGGCCCGCCTGGCTTCCTCTTCGAGTAGGTTCTTTTCCTCCTCGGCCTTCTGGCGGGCAGCTTCCTGCGCTTCGGCCTCCGCCTTTATCCGGGCCTCTTCCCGTTCGAGTTCCTCGCGCTTCTGCCGTTCTTTTTCCTCCAGCACCTCACGCTTTACGAAAGTGCGTTTCTTTCGCACCTCAACATGTATGGTGCGTGCCGCGCCCGTACGTGAGGTCTGTTTCAATTCACTCGCGGTCTTGCGTTTCAGAGTAATCTTGTTGCGCTTGGGTTTGGCCAGATCATCGCTGTTGCCGCCGCGCAGATGGGTCAGAAGGGCGAGCTTCTCAGCATCGGACAACTGATCTTCGGACTGCTTGCCGTCTATCCCCGCGTCCGCGAGCTGTTGAATCAGCTTGTCAACACCTACATCGATCTGTTCGGCAAAGTTTTTGATGGTAATCTGCGACATGTTATCCCCTTATGCTTGCGCCTCTTCCTCTTCAGCGAACCACGGCGCCCGGGCGGTCATTATCAACTCCTCCGCACGGGTCTTCTCCATGCTGGGGATGATATCCAGCACTTCGTCCACCGCGCACTCCGCAAGTTCTTCCATGGTGCGAACTTCCTGGCTGGCCAATAATCTGGCCGTGTGCTCATCCATGCCCTCCATTTCCAGCAGGTCGGCTGCGGGCTCCGCCATTTTTAGCGCTTCCTCCTGGACGATTGCGCGGGTAACCAGCGCGTCTTCCGCGCGACGCCGCAGTTCGTCGACGAGTCCTTCGTCGAATTCCTCGATGTCCAGCATTTCCTGCCTGGGCACGTATGCGACCTCTTCGAGCGAGGTGAACCCCTCCTGAGCCAGGATCGCTCCTACGTCTTCGTCGACGTCTAGTTGCTCCATCAGCATGTTGCGGACTTCAACTGATTCTTTTTCCGCTTTTTCCGCGGCCTCCTGATCGGTCAGGATGTTAATCTCCCAACCGGTCAGCTCAGATGCCAGCCGGACGTTCTGACCGCCGCGGCCGATGGCCTGGGACAACTGGCGCTCGTCGACCACGACGTCCATGGAGTTGGTTTCCTCGTCGACGACGATCGATTCCACCTCCGCCGGCGCCAAAGCATTGATGACGAACTGAGCGGCGTCGTCCGACCACTTGATGATGTCCACACGCTCACCGGCAATCTCGTTCGACACACTCTGCACCCGAGACCCCCTGATGCCGACACAGGCGCCCACGGGATCGACCTTGGTATCGTTGGACTTGACCGCGATCTTGGCGCGAAGGCCCGGGTCCCGGGCGGCGCTCAGTATCTCGATGATTCCTTCACCGGCCTCGGGTACTTCCAGTCTGAACAGCTGCAGCAGGAGTGCGGGGGTCACCCGGTCGAGGAAAAGCTGCGGCCCCCTGATTGCCGGTCGCACGTCCCTCAGGATGGCACGGATCCGGTCACCGGGACGCAGTCCCTCGCGCGGTATCATTGCGGATTTGGGCAGCGTGGCCTCCGCGCCGCCGAGATCGACCACGGCATCTCCCCGCTCAACCCTCTTGACGACGCCTGAAATCATCTCACCCTGGCGCGGCGAGTACTCCGCGACTATGCGCTCCCGCTCCGCCTCGCGGACCTTCTGCATGATGACCTGCTTGGCGGCCTGGGCCGCGATGCGTCCGAATTCGACGGGCTCGAGGGGGGATTCGACGAAATCGCCAATTTCCAGGTCCGGGTGGTCCAGCCTGGCCTGGGTAAGCCTGATCTGCCGACTT
Organism: uncultured Gammaproteobacteria bacterium; assembly: GCA_947259955.1. Lineage (GTDB taxonomy): Bacteria > Pseudomonadota > Gammaproteobacteria > Arenicellales > JAANXG01 > JAHEKE01. The sequence continues at coordinate 24,750 of CAMYOI010000001.1, read as the reverse complement.
GGGAATTCCAGCTCCTCTTCGTCGTCGATGACCTCCCATCGCCTGAACGCATCATAGTCTCCAGTGTCGCGATGAATACTCACCCGGGCTTCGATATCCTCGCGATGCCGCTTTCGCGTCGCGGTCGCCAAAGCGGCCTCAATTGCTTCGAAAATGACGTCCTTGTCAACGCTCTTCTCACGGGACAGCACGTCCGCCATCAATAATATTTCATTTGCCATAGTCTTTAAGCCAAAACCCTCGTCTCAATTCTTCAACTGGCCCGTTTCGCTTCCGAAATCCGGCACCAGCCTCGCTTTAAAAATATCATCCAGCGGGACGTCATACATCTCGCCATCCACTTCCAGTGCTAAGGATTCCTGCGTTACACCGGTCAATATTCCGCTAAACCGCCTGCGGCCGGAAACGGCAACCTTTGTCCGAATCCGGACCCTCTGTCCCACTACCGCTTCGAAGTGGCTCAGCTTGCACAGCGGCCGGTCGAAGCCTGGTGACGACACCTCGAGCGTATAGCGATCCGCTATCGGGTTTTCGACGTCAAGGATCGCACTGACCTGATCGCTGACCCGGACGCAATCATCGACCGTGATGCCTTGGGGGCTATCAATATAGACCCGCAATAGTGACGAGCTACCCCGCCCGGTCATCTCGACGGTCACCATCTCGAAACCCAATGCACGAACCCCGGGTTCGAGCAGCTCATATAGTTCTTTATCGATCAATTCAGCGTATAAAAACAACAAACCCCGCATAAGGCGGGGTCGCAGGTTACACCAGAAGTTTGGTAGCGGGGGTAGGATTTGAACCTACGACCTTCGGGTTATGAGCCCGACGAGCTGCCAGACTGCTCCACCCCGCAATAAGGGCGCGAATTCTAACGTAAATACGGCTTGGGTGACAAGGGATTTGAAGCTGCACCCCACCCTGACGGTGGGTTAGAACACCCCGACGACGCTGGCGATTGCCTGCGTACACATCTCCTGTATGGGCCCTACCATGGGCAGCAACAGGACCAGGGCAACCGCGTTGGCGCTCAGAAGCACCCGAAAATCGGCCGCTGCGGAGATCTCCCGGGCCGCAACTGCGGGCGGATCGAAATAAACCAACTTGATTACGCGCAGGTAGTAGAACGCCCCGATGACCGCAAAAAGTACGGCAATAACCGCCAGCCAGGTCAGTTCGACATCGATGACGGCCTGGATCACCGACAACTTGGCGAAAAACCCTATTGTCGGCGGCACCCCGGCCATCGAGAACATGAAGATGAGGATCAGGAACGCATACCAGGGATGGCTCTGGTTGAGACCTCTCAGGTCATCGAGCTCATCCGCCTCATAACCGGCACGTGACAGGAGCACGACGATACCGAATCCGCCCAGTCCCATGAAAGTGTAGACCAGCCCATAGAAAAGACCCGCGCTGTAACCGTTTGGAGTGCCGGCCAGTATGCCAAGCAGCATGAAACCCATATGTGATATCGCCGAATAGGCCAGCATTCGCTTGAAATTTGTCTGGGCGATGGCGATGAGGTTTCCCAGCAGAATCGACAGCACCGCCAGGACGATGAGCATGTCGCGCCACATGAAGTGTAAATCTTCCAGGCCGCCCACCAGCAGCCGGATGATGATGGCGAATCCCGCAAGCTTGGGTGCCGTGCTGACGAACAAGGTCGACGACGTGGGCGCACCGTGGTAGACATCGGGAACCCACATATGAAAGGGGACTGCTCCGATCTTGAAGGCAAGACTCACCAGAATGAATACCAGTCCCAAGATCAGTATCACGTTGTCCGGCGCCGCTTGTTCCGCCACGATACCTCGCACCACGCTAATATCGAGACTTCCGGTTAAGCCATAGATGATCGACATGCCGTATAGGAGCATGGCCGAGCCGAGGGCGCCGAGCACGAAATACTTCATCGCAGCTTCCGTGGCCACACTCGAATCACGCTGAAAGGCAACCATGGCGTACAAACTGAGGGACAGCAGTTCCAGGCCGAGATACAGGGCGAGGAAATGACCCGCAGACACCATCACCATCATGCCGAGCACGGCAAACAGACCCAGCACGAAATACTCGCTGAGAAATAAATCCCTGGCCTTCATGTACTCCCGTGAATAAACGAAAACGAGCAGCGACAACAGACAGATCGCGATCTTGACCACGTCCGAAAACCGGTCCTTGATGAACATGCCGTTGAGATACACCGCGGACCCGGTCGCGAAATCCTGCCAGTACAAGGCGGCCGCAACAAGCAATGTCATTACGGTCAATACGTAGGCGATCGTGCGGCGCTCCGGCTTCAGGTACAGATCCAGCACCAGGATGACGCAGGCCATGGCGCAAATTAGGATCTCGGGCAGTATGGGTTGTATGTTGAGTTCCATGATTCTTACAGCTTGCTGGTGTTGACCTGAGTGACAAGTTGATCAACCGTCGCGTGCATGACGTCCAGAAATGGATAAGGCCACAGCCCCATGATCAGCACCATCGCGGCCAGAAGCGACAGAAAAAGTATCTCGCGGGGAGACACATCCTCGAGTGCGGCGACGTCGTCGTTGGCGACCTCCCCGAATATTACCCGCTTGTACATCCACAACGTGTAGGCCGCACCAAAAACCAGAGTGGTGCCCGCCAGCACCGCGTACCAGATATTGACCTTGAATGATGCGAGTATGACGAGGAACTCACCGACGAATCCGGAGGTGCCCGGCAGCCCCGCATTGGCCATAGCGAACAGCATCATGAACGCGGCGAATACAGGCATGGTGTTGGCCACGCCGCCGTAGCTGGCGATCTCGCGGGAATGCACGCGGTCATACAGCACACCCACGCACAGGAAAAGCGCCCCCGAGATGAATCCATGGGAGATCATCTGCACCATGCCGCCCTCGATGCCCTGGCTGGAGAATATGAAAAAACCCAGGGTAACGAAGCCCATGTGTGAGATGGACGAATACGCAATCAGCTTCTTCATATCCTGTTGCACCAGGGCCACGAGCGCAATGTATACGATCGCGATCAGGGACAGCGCAATGACGATGGTTGCCAGTTCGTGGCTGGCGTCGGGCAGGATCGGAAGGCTGAACCTGAGAAATCCGTACCCACCCATTTTCAACATGATCGCTGCGAGGATGACCGAGCCTCCGGTCGGCGCCTCGACATGGGCGTCGGGCAGCCAGGTGTGTACCGGGAACATAGGCACCTTGACGGCGAAGGCGGTAAAAAACGCGATGAAGAGCAACGTCTGCGCGGTCATGTCCAGCGGCAGCGCGTGAAAATCGAGGATGTTGAAGCTGCCGGATTGGTGGTACAGGTACAAAAACGCCACCAGCATCAGCAGTGAACCGAGCAGCGTATACAGGAAGAATTTGATTGTGGCGTAGATACGGTTGGCTCCGCCCCAGATGCCGATGATGAGAAACATGGGGATCAGCATGCCTTCCCAGAACACGTAGAACAGCACCGCGTCTATTGCGGAAAAGACGCCCACCATCAGGCCTTCCATGATGAGGAATGCCGCCATGTACTGCGCCGTCTTTTCCTTGATGACCTCCCAGCCGGCGATGACCACGACGACGGTCAGAAACGTGGTGAGAAGGATTAGCGGCATCGATATGCCGTCGATGCCGATATGGTAATAAATGCTGAACGTGCTTACCCAGATCGACTTCTCCCCGAACTGCATTGCCGCGGTAGAGGTGTCGAAGCCGGTGTACAGCGGGATGCTGATCAAGAACGTCAGAATGGAAAACGCCAGGCTGAGCTTACGCGCCAGCGGAGCGCGTTCGTCCGACCCGGTGGCAAGGACGATAATGCCCCCCAGGATGGGGAGCCAGATGACCCAGCTTAGAAGACCGCCAAACACGTTCAGGAACTCAGGAACCAGGTCATGAGCACAAACAGGCCGATTATCATGGCAAACGCATAGTGGTAGACGTACCCTGTCTGGATGTGGCGGACGACGCTCGAGACCCAGCCGACGACCCTCGCCGTGCCGTTGACCATTATCCCGTCAATCAACTTCACGTCACCAATACGCCAGAAGAAATTGCCGATGTTTCGGGCACCCCTGGCGAAGAAGAATTCGTTGAATTCATCGATGCCGTACTTGTTCAACAGCATCTTGTAGATGGCGCTGAACCTGCCGGCCAGCTTGCCAGGCAGGTCCGGCCTGACGATGTACATGATCCAGGCGAGCACTGTTCCCAGCGCCGTCAGGAGCACCGGCAACGCCAGTATGCCGTGGGCTACCATCTGCCAGGCCGCGCTGTGCCCGGGGTCATTGTGTTCGGCCAGCCTGGCCAGGGTGTCGTGCTCCGGCCGCACCACGATACTGCTGCCGAAGAAATCACCAAACAGCATGGGTTCGACGAAGATCCAGCCAACAATTACCGAAGGGATCGCCAGCAGGATCAGCGGCAAGGTGACTACCCAGGGCGACTCCTTGGCATGATCGAACTTTTCCCTGTCCCTTGGCTCGCCGTGAAAAGTCAGGAAGATCAGCCGCCAGCTGTAAAAGGCGGTGACGAAAGTTCCCGCGGTGAGCGCAATGTGGGCGAATTTCGCCGCCGGCTGCTGCGAATAGTGAACGGCTTCGATTATAGCGTCCTTGGAGAAAAATCCGGAGAAGCCCGGCGTGCCGATTAGAGCCAGCGTGCCGATGATCATCGTGATCCAGGTGATAGGCATGACGCGGCGCAGTCCCCCCATGTGACGCATGTCCTGCTCATGATGCAGAGCGATGATGACGGAACCCGCCGCCAGGAACAAAAGGGCCTTGAAGAACGCATGGGTGCCAAGATGAAAAATGCCTGCGGCATAGGCCGATGCTCCCAGAGCAACGGTCATGTAACCGAGCTGGGACAGGGTCGAGTAGGCAATCACGCGCTTGATGTCGTTCTGCACGAGCCCGACCAGGGCCATGAAGAACGCCGTGATCGCACCGATCACCAGGACAAAATTCAGCGCGGTATCCGACAGCTCGAACAGCGGCGACATCCTGGCCACCATGAAGATGCCGGCGGTTACCATGGTGGCGGCATGGATCAAGGCGGAGATCGGTGTCGGGCCCTCCATCGAGTCCGGCAGCCACACGTGCAGCGGCACCTGCGCCGATTTGCCCATGGCGCCGACGAACAGCAGCAGACAGATCAGCGTCATCCACAGCGTTTCGGTGCCCGGCATCGTCTCGCCGGCAAAATCAGGCGCGGCGGCGAAGACATCGGCGTAATCCAGGGTGCCAAACAGGTACAGGACGCCGCCGATGCCGAGCAGGAAGCCCAGGTCGCCAACCCGGTTGACCAGAAATGCCTTCAGGTTGGCGGCGATCGCCGTATCCTTCTTGAACCAGAAACCGATCAGCAAGTATGACACCAGGCCCACGGCTTCCCAGCCAAAAAACAACTGCAGAAAGTTGTTGGACATCACCAGCATCAGCATGGAAAAGGTGAACAGCGCGATATAGCTGAAAAAGCGCTGGTAGCCCGGATCTTCTTCCATGTAGCCGATGGTGTAGATATGCACCATGAAGGACACGAAGGTCACTACAACCATCATAACCGCCGTGAGTTCGTCGATGAGGAACCCGATCTGGTACACGGTTCCCTCGCTCACGGCCCAGGTATAGACGGGGCCGTTGAACAGGTTGCCGTTCATGACATCCACGAACACGATGACGGACAGCACGAATGCAATAGCCACGCCGCCGATGGTGACCCGGTGAGCACCCGTGCGTCCGATGCGCTTGCCGAAAAGGCCGGCTACGATGGCGCCAACAAGGCAGGCAAGGGGCGTGAGCAGGTATATGGTTTCCATTCCCGGACTACCCTTTGAGCAAGTCCAGATCTTCGACGTTGACGGAACGTCGGTTGCGGAACAGCACGATCAGAATGGCCAAACCGATGGCCGATTCCGCGGCGGCCACCGTCAGTATGAAAAACACGAATATCTCGCCCGCCGGATCCTGCAAATAGTGAGAAAATGCCACGAAGTTGATGTTCACCGCCAACAGCAGCAGCTCGATCGCCATCAGCAGGATGACAACGTTCTTACGGTTGAGGAAGATGCCCACCATGCTGATGGCGAACAGGATTGCACCCAGAACCAGATAGTGAGTGAGCGGTATCATGCCTCGCCCTCCGTCGTCCGGTCTGCTCTTTTTTCAGCGGGCATTTTCACCACACGCAGCCGGTCGGCTTTTTTAACGGTGACCTGCCTGGCGGGATTGATGTACTTCGTATCCGGCCGCTTGCGCAGGGTCAGCGCGATGGCGGCGACAATCGCCACGAGCAGGATCACGGCGGCAAGTTCGAATGGGTAGACATAGGCGGTATAGATCAGGCGCCCCAGCTCCTTGGTATCGCTGAATCCGGCAGGGTGTCCCTCGGGACGGGGGAACTGCTCCTCGCCGAAGCCGCCGGAAGTGAGCACGATGGCGATTTCGAGCACCATCAGCACCGCAATGAGTCCGCCGATCGGCAGATATTCGCCAAATCCTTCACGCATCCGCGCCAGATTGATGTCGAGCATCATGACCACGAACAGGAACAGCACCATCACCGCTCCGACGTAGACCAGCACCAGCACGATAGCCAGGAACTCGGCCTCCAGCGTGATCCACACGCACGCCGCACTGAAGAACGCCAGCACCAGAAACAGAGCCGCCTTGACCGGATTCCGGATGGACACTACCATCGCCGCCGCAAATATCAGCACGGTCGCAAAAAAATAAAATGCCAGTTGCGTAAAGGTCATCGATACCGCGCATCCTGCTCACGGGCGGCAGCGATCTGGTTTTCGTATTTATCCCCTATGGCGAGCAGCTGTTCCTTGGTGATGATATTTTCGCCGCGGTTCTCGAAGTGGAATTCATGGATATCGGTCTCCACGATGGAATCGACCGGACAGGCCTCCTCGCAGAATCCGCAGTAGATGCATTTGAACAGATCGATCTCGTACCGGGTCGTCCTTCGCGTGCCGTCGTCCCTTTCCTCGGATTCGATGGTGATAGCCAAAGCGGGGCAGACGGCCTCGCACAATTTGCAGGCGATACACCTTTCCTCCCCGTTGGGGTAGCGCCTGAGGGCGTGCAGGCCCCGGAATCGCGGTGACTTTGGTGTCTTCTCTTCCGGATACTGGACGGTGATCTTCCGCGCAAACAGGTGCCTGCCGGTCACTTGCATGCCCTTGACCAGTTCCCACAGGAAGAAGCTCTTGATGTAGTGCTGAATAGAAGCGCCCATAGTCAGTGAAACCAGTGTCCGATCGGTGTATGGAAAGTGCAGATCCCAATGACCGCGATCCACACCAGCGTAACGGGAATGAAAACCTTCCAGCCCAGCCGCATGATTTGGTCATAGCGATATCGCGGGAACGTCGCGCGGAACCACAGGAAGAAGAACGCCACGAAGACGATCTTTCCGAGCAGCCAGGCCAATGGCGGTATCCAGGTAAACGGCGCGAAATCGAAAACCGGGTGCCATCCGCCGAGGAACATCACCGCGGTCAGGGTGGAAATCAGGATCATGTTGGCATATTCCGCCAGGAAGAACACGGCAAAATTCATCCCGGAATATTCGACATGGAACCCGGCCACGATTTCCGATTCGCCTTCCGCGACGTCGAACGGGGCACGGTTGGTCTCGGCAACGCCGGAAATGAAATATACGAGAAACAGTGGGAACAACGGCCACACGTACCATTGGTGGAGGCCGCCCTGCTGCCCGTTGATGATATCTCCGAAGTTCAGGCTGCCCGCCGCCATCAGCACCCCGACCAGGGCAAAGCCCATGGCAATCTCGTAGGCGACGATCTGCGCGGCCGAACGCATCGCGCCCAGGAAAGCATACTTTGAGTTCGACGCCCACCCCGCAATGATTACGCCGTACACGCCCATCGAGGTCAACGCCAGCACATAGAGCAGGCTGGCGTCGATATCCGCCAGCACCAGGTGGTCCGAGAACGGGATCACCGCCCAGGCCGCCAGCGCCGGCGTGAGCGTCAGCACCGGCGCCAACAGGAACAGAAAGCGATTGGCCTTGGCCGGTACGAGCGCTTCCTTGAACATCAGCTTGACTACGTCGGCGATGGGCTGCAGCCAGCCCCGCGGCCCCACTCGGTTGGGCCCGATCCTGATCTGCATGTAGCCGATGATCTTGCGCTCCGCGAAAGTGTAGTAGGCCACGGCCAGGATCAGCGGGAGCATGATGGCAACGATTTTGATCAGGCTGTAGGCAGTTACCTGAAACCATTGCGGCGTGCTGAACCAGACTTCTGTTAGCCACTCCATTCGCGTTATGCCTTGCTGACCTTGACGAATGACGAATTGCCAAGCGGTACCGTCGCCTGCCATGCCGAGGGAATGTATACCGAACCCGTCGGCACGGAGTCGTTGATGCGCACCGGCAGCGATACTTCCGCCGCGGCGCCGGCGACGCTGACCCGGTCACCTTCTTCAACACCGAAGCGCTGCGCTTCCTCGGCACACAGTTGCGCCATAGCCGGTGGATTGTCCGCAGTCAGTTGCAGCGATACGGCGCGCCGGACCAGCGCGTCCACCCGGTACAGGGGCACATCAGCGATACGAGCCAGCGCGCCTGCGGGACGGTGACGTGCGTCTGGGGCGGGCACACTGGACCGGGGCGGCTCGTCCAATATCCGCATCTCCGACCACGCGACTTCGTTTTTGACCTCCTCGGACGTGACGTAGTCGAAGCCTTCCGCATCCAGGAGGTTGCCGAGAACCCTCAACACCTTCCATGCCGGCCTCGCCTCCCCAAGGGGCGCCACGGCGCCGGTAACGCTCTGCAGACGGCCCTCGCAGTTGACGTAGCTGCCCGAGGTTTCGCTGTAGGGTGTAACGGGTAACATAACGTCGGCATCGACGTTGTCGCGGATATCGAAAACCGTCAGCGCCACGACGCAATCGGCGCCCTCCATGGCTTGTTTCGCCGCCTGCCCATCGGCGCAATCCAGGGTGGGTTCGACATTGAGCAGGATATAGCTTTTGAGCGGCCGATCGATCATCTCTTTTGCATTACTGACGGGCTTTTCCGCGCCGGTAGCTGGCCGGCCATGGACGGCTCGGTGTGGGACGCATCCGGCCAACCAGGCGGCGGCACCGTTGCCCTCGCTGAGGCATCCCCAGCTGGCGCCGGTTTGCTGCGCCAGCGCCTGGGCCATAGACTTCAATACCGACGCATCGGCATGTGACGCCGCGGCATTGCCCAGAACGACGACGGCGTCTTCACCGGCGTCCTTCAGCGCGCTGGCGATCGCGGCGGCTCCCTCGAACTCCGCTTCTTCGGCCCACGCCGCCACATCCGACGGTACCTCCGATCCCTCATGCGCCGCGTGCACCACGGCCGCCAGCCTGCCGGGCAGGTCTGATGGCGCGGCGATTATCCGGTGAGCCAAATCGAAGTGAAAATCGTAGTCCATCGCGTTTATGGCCATGATCGTTGCGCCACCCCGGGCGGCGTCGCGCACGCGCAAACCAAGCAGCGGCTGATCCTTGCGAATATTGGAACCCACCAGCAGTATCGCCCGGGCTTTGCCCAGGTCCTCGATGCGACAGCCGAGCCAGGGCCGCATGATCGATTCGTCGTCGTCCCTGAAGTCCTGCTGGCGCAGGCGATGATCCACGTTGTGGCAGCCCATGGACCGCATGAGTTTCTGCAGCAGGTAGAATTCTTCCAATGTAGATGTCGGCGCAGCCAGGGCACCGATCCGATCCGCCCCGTGATTTTCGATCACTCCCGTTATTCCTGACACCGCCTGATGGAGCGCTGTTTCCCAATCCGCTTCCCGCCACTGACCTTCACGCCTAACCATGGGACGCTTCAGGCGCTCGGCGCCGTTCAGCGCCTCGAAGCTGTAACGATCACGGTCTGAGAGCCAGCACTGGTTGACGGCCTCGTTGTCTCTCGGGAGTATTCTCTTCACCCGCCCGCGCACCGACTGAATGTTGGTATTGGCGCCCACGCAATCGTGCGGGCTGATGCCTGCGTGATCGGCGAGTTCCCAGACCCTCGCGCTGAACCGGTATGGCTTGTTGGTCAATGCCCCCACAGGACACAGATCCACCATGTTTCCGGACAGTTCGGAATCCACGGAATGCCCCAGGAAGGTGCCAATCTCGGAGTGCTCGCCCCGGCCGGTCATACCCAGCTCCATGATTCCAGCCACCTCCTGCCCGAAACGGACGCAGCGGGTGCAGTGTATGCAGCGCGTCATCTCGGTTTCGATCAGGGGGCCAATGTCCTTGTCATCCACCGCGCGCTTCTTTTCCGTGAAGCGGGAGATGTCCTTGCCGTATCCCAGGGCCTGATCCTGCAACGGGCACTCGCCGCCCTGGTCGCACACGGGGCAGTCCAGTGGGTGGTTGATCAACAGGAATTCCATCGTGCCCTTTTGCGCCTCCACCGCCAGCGGGGAAGAGGTGAACACCTTCATCCCGTCCACAACGGGGGTAGCACAGGCGGGCAATGGCTTCGGCGCTTTTTCCACCTCGACCAGGCACATGCGGCAGTTGGCCGCGATGGACAGCTTCTCGTGGTAACAAAAGCGGGGGATATAGATGCCCGCCGCATCGGCGGCTTCGATTATCATCTTGCCCTTTTCGACATCCAGAGTTTTACCGTCTATTTCGATCGTCGGCATGGTGTTCTCTATGCTGCCGCCCTGTCTTGTTCAGCGCTCTTGATCATCGCCTCGAACTCATGACCGAAGTGTTTGAGGAAGCTTTGCACGGGCCACGCCGCAGCGTCGCCCAGGGCACAAATCGTGCGGCCCTCGATCCGGTTGGCCGTATCCAGCAGCAGATCCAGATCCTGCGACCGGCCCCTGCCGGTGCGGATGCGGTGAATCATCCGGTACAACCAGCCGGTGCCCTCACGGCAGGGCGTGCACTGACCGCAGGATTCTTCGTAGTAAAAATAAGCCAGCCGCTCCAACGTCCGGACCATGCAGGTATCCTCGTCCATGACGATCACCGAGCCCGCGCCCAGGGCGGAACCCGCCTTGGCCAGGGAATCGTAATCCATGTTGCAGACCATGATGTTCTCTGCCGGCATGACCGGTACGGAAGAGCCTCCGGGGATGACGGCTTTCAGTTTCTTGTTCTTCCACATGCCGCCGGCCATCTCCAGGAGTTCGGCGAAAGGTGTTCCCAGCGGGACTTCGAAATTACCCGGATTTTTGACGTGCCCGGTCACCGAAAATATTTTGGTGCCTCCATTGTTGGGCAGGCCCAGGTCGAGAAACCATTCCCCGCCCCTTTTCATAATCATCGGGATGGAAGCCAGCGTCTCGGTATTGTTGATGGTCGTGGGTTTACCGAACAGACCGAACTGCGCCGGGAAAGGCGGTTTGAATCGCGGCTGACCCTTCTTTCCCTCCAAAGACTCCAGCAGGGCGGTTTCTTCCCCGCAGATATACGCCCCTGATCCACGGTGCAGATCGATATCGTAGTCGAAGCCGGAACCCAGAATGTTTTCACCGAGCAAGCCCGCCGCCCGCGCGTCCTCGATCGCGGACTGGAACCTCGCTATGGGCTCGGTGAACTCGCCTCGGATGTAGTTGTAGCCCTTTGTTGCCCCGATGGCGTAGCCTGCGATGGCCATTCCCTCGACCAGAGCATGGGGGTTGTAACGCAGGATATCGCGGTCCTTGCACGTCCCGGGTTCGCCTTCGTCGGAATTGCACACCAGGTATTTGTCGCCGGGGGTCTTGTTGGGCATGAAACTCATCTTCAGCCCGGTAGGAAACCCCGCGCCGCCCCTGCCCCGCAGGGAGGAAGCCTTGACTTCTTCGATGATCGTGTCCTGCGGGACGTTTTCCCTAAGGATCCGCTGCCACTCGCTGTAGCCCCCGGACTTGCGATAGCTCTCCAGTGTCCAGGGCTGTTCCAGATCCGGGTCGGGTAAACAGACTCTCACTTCAGGCATGGTCTACTCCATTGCATCCAGGATTTCATCGACGCGTTGTGGCGTCAGGTTTTCATGGTAGTCGTCATCCACCTGCATCATGGGTGCACCGCAGCAGGCGGCGAGGCATTCAACTTCCTTCAGCGTGAATTTACCGTCGCTGGTTGTCTGGCCCGGCTTGATGCTCAGCTTGTCCTCCAGGTACTTTTTTATATCTTCGGAGCCTCGCAACATGCATGAAATATTCGTGCACAGGGAAATCTTGTGGCGGCCCACCGGTTCAAGATCATACATGGAATAAAAGGTGGCCACCTCGGCAACACGGATGGCGGGGATCTCAAGCCGGCGTGCGACATAGTCGAGCGTCTCCTCGTCGAGCCACCCTTTCTCGCGCTGGGCGATGGCGAGCGCGGCCATCACCGCGGCCTGTTTCTGTTCGGCCGGGTACTTGGCAATCTCGAGATCGATCTCGTTTTCAGACTGCTGTGACAACATCTTGATTTACGCCGCTGCTCCGTGGCTACCTGTCGATCTCACCAAAAACGATATCCTGGGTGCCAATGACGGCAACCAGATCAGCGAGCATGTGCCCCCGGCACATTTCGTCCAACGCCGAGAGATGGGCGAATCCTGGAGCGCGGATCTTCACCCGGTATGGTTTATTGGCGCCGTCAGAGATCATGTAGATCCCGAACTCGCCCTTGGGCGCTTCCACGGCCGCGTAGACTTCGCCCGCGTTGATGCAGTAGCCCTCGGTGAAAAGTTTGAAGTGATGGATCAGCGACTCCATACCGCCCTTCATATCCTCACGCGACGGCGGAGTAATTTTGTGGTTGTCGCTGATCACCGGCCCCGGATTGCTCCTCAGCCACTCCACGCACTGGCGGATAATCCTGTTGGATTGGCGAAACTCCTCCATGCGCACGAGGTAACGGTCGTAGCAGTCGCCGTCGGTACCCACCGGTATATCGAAATCCATCTTGTCGTACATGGCGTAGGGCTGCTTCTTTCTCAGATCCCATTCCACGCCCGATCCCCTCAGCATGGGTCCGGTAAATCCGAGCTGCAATGCCCGCTCCGGCGACACGACACCGATACCGACTGTGCGCTGCTTCCAGATCCGGTTGTCGGTCAGCAGCGTTTCGTAGTCGTCGACCTTCTGCGGAAAGCGTTCGGTGAAATCCCAGATGAAATCGAGCAGCGAGCCCTGGCGGGCCTCGTTCATAGCATCCACGTCGCCCTGGTCATGCCACTTCGAGGGTTGGTATTTCGGCATGCTGTCCGGCAGGTCGCGGTAAACGCCGCCGGGCCGGTAATAGGTGGCATGCAGCCTTGCGCCGGAAGCCGCCTCGTAACAATCCATCAGGTCTTCCCGCTCCCGGAAAGCATACAGAAACACGGTCATCGCACCCACGTCCAGGGCATGTGCACCGAGCCACAACAGATGGTTCAGGATCCGTGTGATCTCGTCAAACATGGTCCTTATGTACTGTGCCCGGACCGGGACCGCGACGCCGATGAGTTCCTCGATGGCACGAACGTAGGCGTGTTCGTTGCACATCATCGACACGTAGTCGAGCCGGTCCATATAGCCGATGCTTTGGTTGTAAGGTTTGCTTTCGGCGAGTTTTTCGGTTCCCCGGTGCAGCAGCCCGATATGGGGGTCCACGCGCTGAATCACCTCGCCGTCCATCTCCAGAACCAGCCGCAGGACGCCGTGCGCCGCCGGATGCTGGGGCCCGAAATTCATCGTGTAGTTGCGGATTTCGTTCACCGGGGCTCCTCTCGTATGACCCGCGGCACCAGTGTTCTCGGCTCTATGGTGACGGGTTGATAGACAACCCTGCCCTTATCGGCATCGTAGCGCATCTCCACGCGTCCGGTCAGGGGAAAATCCTTGCGGAAAGGATGACCAATGAATCCATAATCCGTTAGGATCCGCCGAAGGTCTGAATGGCCTTCGAATATGATGCCGAAAAGATCGAAGGCCTCGCGTTCGAACCAGTCGGCCACGCGCCAGATCGGGACTACCGACTCGATTGCCGGCTGCTCGTCGTCCAAATGGGCACGGACACGAATGCGCCGGTTATTGGCAATCGAAAGCAGGTGGTAAACCACCGCAAAGCGTGGTTGTGGTTCGACCGGGGCGGGGCCACCCTTGCCGAAATCCGCGAAGTCCACACCGCAAAGATCGATCAGCTGTTCGAACGCAAAAACCGGATTGTCCCGCAGCTCGCGGCAGACCTCTGTCACGGCATTGCGCTCGATCGTAAGCGTGAGCTCACCGTTCGACACGGTCGCATCGAGGAGATGGTCCCCGAAACGCTGTTGGGCCTCCGCCAGGATAGCTTCGAAATCTGCCATCTACGGCTCCTAACGGGCGATGGTGTTGGTCCGACGAATCTTCTTTTGCAATTGAAGAATGCCGTAAAGTAGCGCTTCAGCGGTTGGAGGGCATCCCGGGACATAGACGTCGACCGGTACGATGCGGTCACAACCTCGAACCACAGCGTAAGAATAGTGATAGTAGCCGCCGCCGTTGGCACAGGAACCCATGGAGATCACCCACCTCGGTTCCGCCATCTGGTCGTAGACCTTTCTCAGCGCGGGCGCCATCTTATTAGTCAGCGTCCCGGCCACGATCATGACATCGGACTGTCGAGGGCTGGGCCTGAAAATCACACCGAAACGGTCCAGGTCGTACCGCGCGGCCCCGGCCTGCATCATCTCGACCGCACAGCAGGCGAGCCCGAACGTCATTGGCCACATCGAACCCGTTCGGGTCCAGTTGATCAGCGAATCCAGGTTGGTGGTGACCCAACCCTTTTCGAGAAGTCCTTCAATTGCCACTTATCGCCGCACTCCGGTTGAACCGCCAGTCGGTTCGCTGATACGCATCACTCCCACTCGAGCGCTCCCTTCATCCATTCGTAGACGAACCCGACCACAAGGATCGCAAGAAACAACATCATCGCCCAGAACCCGAACACTCCGATGTCCTCCAACACGATTGCCCAAGGAAAAAGAAATGCAATTTCCAGGTCGAATATGATGAAGAGGATGGCGACGAGATAATAGCGGACGTCGAACTTCATCCTGCTGTCCTCGAACGCCTCGAAACCACATTCGTACGGTGAAAGTTTTGCCTCGTCGGGACGATTGGGTGCCAGCACGCGGCCGAGAAACAGCAGCAGGCAGCCCAACAGAGAGGCAACAACGAGAAAAATCAGGATGGGAACATAGTTGGATAACATTCTCTTATTCGATCCAGAAATTAGCCCAGAGAAAAATCAGCCCGGAGAAAAATTAACCCAGAGAAAAATTAGTCCATCGAAATAGCGAAAAATACCGCAATCTTATGTTGAAACAGGTTCGCACTGTTCTTCTAAAATGCGCCCGCGCAGTCTAGGCTGCACACCTGGGCAAGTCAAGACAGCTGGTGCCGAAGGCCGGACTCGAACCGGCACGGCTCGCGCCACCGCCCCCTCAAGACGGCGTGTCTACCAATTCCACCACTTCGGCTACATCTCCCCGCAGGGAATCAATCTATTCTTTCGCGGGCCCCGAGCCGGCAGCCGGCTCCGGCGAGGCAGGTACGTCACGGTCGGGTGTCTGCTCTTCCCCGGCATCGGGAACTTGGGGAATATCGCTCTCACTCCTGCTCTGCACGGGTTGCGAAACGACCTGATCAGTCACACTCTGCGGCGCGGTAATTTGACCATACATATAGGCCAGAGTCAGGCTGGTAACGAAAAACACCGCCGCAAGCAAACCCGTGATCCGGCTGAGAAAATTCGCAGACCCGCGTGCGCCGAACAACGTCTGTGAGCCGCCGCCGAACGCGGCGCCCATGTCCGCGCCCCGGCCTTGCTGCAGCAATACCAACACGACAATCGAAACGGCCGCCAATACGTGTATCACTAACAATATGCTAATCATTTATCGAATACTCTTCGTCTAAGCATCCGCGGCATGGCATATGGCCAGGAAATCATCGACCTTCAGGGACGCACCGCCGATCAAACCACCGTCGATATCCGGCTGGTTGAGCAATTCTCTTGCGTTGTCCGCTTTTACGCTGCCACCGTATTGGATACGCAGGTTCTCCGCAACTTTCGCATTCAGCCGCGACAGCTTGCCGCGAATGAACGCATGCACCTGCTGCGCCTGATCCGGGGAAGCGGTTTTACCGGTTCCTATTGCCCACACCGGTTCGTACGCGATCACCGCATTGGACAGGCTTCCGATACCGCAGCGATCGATTACCGATTCCAGCTGGCGATTAAGCACGGCTTCGGTCGCATCGTTATCCCTCTCGTCGAGCGTTTCACCGATGCAGAGGATGGGTGTCAATCCGCATTGCTGAACCCGTGCGAATTTTCTGGCAACGAGGTCATCGCTCTCCCCATACAGCGTACGCCTCTCGGAGTGCCCGACGATGCAATATCGGCATTCCAGATCCTTCAGCATCTCACCGGCCACCGCACCGGTAAACGCACCCGCTTCGTTGACGTCCAGGTCCTGGGCTCCCAACGATATCGCGCTGTCACGCAGTTGATCCATCACCTGGGATAGGTATACGAACGGCGGACAAACAGCGACCTCCGTGGCCGAATCCCTGTTCAATCCGGCCAGCAGCCCGCCGACCAGCGCGGAGGCCACGGCCCGGGTGCCATTCATTTTCCAGTTTCCGACTACCAAAGGACGACGCATTGGGTGCTCTAAATAACAGGACCGGTCAAAAAGAGGGCGCGATGTTACCCATCACGGGCGCCAATTACAACGGCGATTTAATCGCAATATACCGCCTCGTACATACGGACGGCATCAACCGTCGGCCCGACGTCGTGCACGCGAAGCAGGCTCGCCCCGTTTTTCACGGCAATCATCGCAAGCGCCACACTGGCATATAACCGTCGATTCATCGGCAGCCCCAGCAGCTTGCCAATCATGGATTTTCGGGACAGGCCGGCCATCACGGGGTATTTGCCTACGAGCTGCTCCAAATTGCGCAGGAGGTCGAGGTTGTGTCGAGCATTTTTGCCGAATCCGAAGCCCGGATCGACGATTATTTTTATCTTGTCGATGCCGCCCGCAATACAGGCCGCCGCTCGATTCTCGAGGTAGGTGCGCACCTGTGCCACAACGTCGTCATACACCGGGGCATCCTGCATGGTCCGGGGCTCGCCCAGCATGTGCATCAGGCAAACCGGCACATCGTTGTCGGCGGCGACCACAATGGCCCCCTCGGCCCGGAGGGCGTTGACGTCGTTGATCATGCCGGCCCCGGCGGAGAGTGCTTCCTTCATTACGGCCGGTTTCGACGTATCAATAGACACCACGACGTCGATATTTCGGTTCAGTGATTCGATAATCGGAATGACGCGATCCAGCTCGCGCTCCACGCTAACGCTCTCGGAACCCGGCCTTGTCGACTCGCCCCCTACGTCGATGATCTCCGCCCCCTCCATCAGCATTGATTCCGCGCGACGCAAAGCGGTATCCGGTTCATTGAATCTTCCGCCGTCGGAAAACGAATCCGGGGTCATGTTCAGGACGCCCATAACCACAGTGCGGGTCAGACTGATTCGGCGATTGCCGCATATCAGGGCTGGGCAATCTCGACGTGAAGATTCTGTTTCCGGGGAATTGCAGCGCATGGTTCCGGCAAGGGCATAAACTGAGCCGGCCTCTCTGCCCAGACCGACATTTTATCGCGGCGAGGCGCCGCTCCTACGAACGGGAAGCGCGCCTCGCGCCAATTCAACGCGGGCTAGGGCTGATCGCCGGCGGGTTTGTCCAGATTCGGTTTGACCTGCGGGCGTGAACTTTCTTCCTTCTGCTCGCCCGACGGCCCTTCTGGTTTACCCCCGGACTCGTCGGCGGGCGGACGCGGTTCACTGCCAGACATGATGTCCTCGATCTGATCCGAATCCAGCGTCTCCCACTCCATCAGCGCCTTGGCCATCATTTCGACTTTATCACTGTTTTCTTCGATGATGTTGCGGGCCCGACGGTATTGCTCTTCGACGATGCGGGTGATTTCACCATCGACCTTCCGCGCGGTTTCATCACTTAGATTACGGTGTGTCGTGACGTCCCGGCCCAGGAAGACCTCGGAATTGTTTTCTCCGTATACGCGCGGCCCCAGTGCATCGCTCATGCCCCACCTCGACACCATGTTCTGCGCCAGTTCGGTGGCCTGTTCGAAATCGTTCGATGCCCCGGTGGTCATTTGCTTCATGAAAACCTCCTCCGCAATCCGGCCGCCCATCAGCACGGCGATCCTCGACAGCAGGTATTCACGGTCATGGCTGTAGCGGTCTTCCTCCGGCAGCTGCATGGTCACCCCGAGCGCCCGGCCGCGAGGGATGATCGTAACCTTGTGTACCGGGTCCGTGTTCTTCAACGACTTCGCCACAACGGTGTGGCCAGACTCGTGGTAGGCGGTGTTCCACCTTTCGTGTTCAGGCATCACGATCGAGCGCCTTTCCACACCCATCAGGACCTTGTCCTTGGCCATTTCGAAATCCTCCATGTCCACCAGCTTCTTCCCGCCCCGTGCCGCAAACAGCGCGGCCTCGTTGATCAGGTTAGCCAAGTCTGCACCGGAGAAGCCCGGGGACCCGCGCGCTAGTATGCTCGCATCCACGTCGTCCGCGAGCGGGACTTTACGCATGTGCACCTTGAGGATCTGCTCACGCCCACGTATATCCGGCAGAGGTACATGTACCTGTCTGTCGAAGCGGCCGGGCCGGAGCAATGCCGGATCGAGCACGTCGGGGCGGTTGGTCGCGGCAATGACTATCACACCCTCGCTGCCTTCGAAACCGTCCATCTCGACCAGCAGCTGGTTCAGCGTCTGTTCGCGCTCGTCGTGGCCACCGCCCAAACCGGCGCCACGTTGGCGGCCCACGGCGTCGATTTCGTCGATAAATATGATGCATGGCGCGTGTTTTTTTGCCTGTTCGAACATGTCCCTGACGCGCGACGCGCCGACACCGACGAACATCTCCACGAAATCCGATCCGGAAATCGAAAAGAACGGCACCTTCGCCTCACCCGCTATCGCCCTGGCCAGCAGCGTTTTACCGGTTCCCGGACTGCCGGTCATCAGCACGCCGCGGGGGATCCGTCCGCCCAGCTTCTGGAATTTGGATGGGTCCCGCAGGAACTCCACAAGTTCCTGCACCTCCTCCTTGGCCTCCTCTATGCCGGCAACATCCTCGAAGGTTACCTTGTTGCTTTCTTCTGTCAGCATCCTGGCGCGGCTCTTGCCGAAGCTCAGCGCTCCGCGTCCACCACCACCCTGCATCTGCCGCATCAGGTAGATCCAGACACCGACGATCAGCAGCAGCGGGAACCAATGGATGATGATCTGCGCCAGGAAGGACGGCTGTTCTTCCTCCTTGGCCTCGATTTCAACGCCGTTTTCGATCAGGTCACCGACGAGGCCGCGGTCGTCAGGCGCAATAGTCATGAAAGCCTGGCCGGAAGTCGTCGTCGCGTAGATAGTGGTTCCCTGGATGGTTACCCGCTCAACCCGGCCCTCTCTAACTTCGTTCAGAAAGGTAGAGTAGTCCACACGCTGATTCGGCGACGATCCGTCAGGTGCGAAATTGTTGAACACCGCCATCAACACCATGGCGATGACCAACCAGAGAATGAGATTTTTGGTCAAGTTATTCAAACCAGCTCCTGCAGTGTGGCGTACACCGATACATCAGTTCAAGTGTACTTTATTCATGGTAGTCTGGACCTCTGCGTCCCTGCTTGGTTCAATTCTGCATCGTCCGAATGCTACAGGCAATTCTAGTCCTTGTCCCGCACAAACTGCTTTGCCAATAGGTAGTATTCGCGGCTTCTGGGCCGGGAGGCGGAGGGTTTCCGCACGGAAACGCCTTTGAAATGTTGGCCACAATCTCTCCTGAAACCTTTTATTTCGGGGCCTTCGAATACCTTGAGCAGCATGTTGCCGCCATTTCGCAGCGTCATGCGCGCCACGTCCAGAGCCGATTCTAGCAATTCCAGAAAACGGGCCCGATCTGCATCCCTGACGCCAGTAATATTGGGCGCCACATCCGAGATTACAAGGTCGGCTGAGCCCAGTGCCTCAATCAGGAGCTTCCGCACGGCGGGGTCGGTAAAGTCGCCGTGAATGAATTGAACGTTCTGCACGGTTGCCATTTCGATGACGTCCACCGCAACGACCTGCCCCTCCGGACCTACCTTTTCCGCCAGGTATTGTGACCAACCGCCGGGAGCGGCGCCCAGTTCCAGTATGCGCATCCCGCGCCTGATGAGCCTGTCCCTGTGATCAATCTCCGCCAGTTTGTAGACGGCGCGGCTGCGGTATCCATGCCGGCGGGCCTGCCGAGCGTAGCCGTCATTGCGCCGCTCCTGCAGCCATTGCCTGGTCTTTGGTTTTCTCCGACTCATGATCTATGTCACACTGGGAATCCCTGGGTTGTAAACGATACTCGAACATTTTGACACTTACCGGAAAACAGAAGCGCTATCTGCGCGGGCTGTGCCATGGCCGCAGTCCTGTCGTAACCATCGGCAACAAGGGCCTCAATGACAGCGTCGTGGCCGAGATCGAGGGGGGGCTTAGCCACCACGAGTTGCTGAAGATAAAATTACCGGCCCTGGCAAGGCAAGAACGCGATAGGCTGCTGGCCTCGGTATGCGCCGCCACCGGCGCCGACCTGGTACAGACCCTCGGGCGGGTGGGCGTCATCTTCCGCGAGGCGGAACCACCGGTTATCCAACTGCCCGGTTGATCCTTGCAATGTGCCTGTTGTTCCTGGCCATCGATACCCATCCGGATTACCGGCTCGTAGCCGCCGCCAATCGCGACGAATTCTATGATCGCCCGACATCGGCGGCTCATAGGTGGGCCGAACATCAAGGTGTCATAGCCGGAAAGGACCTCGAAAAGGGCGGCACCTGGTTCGGCGTGACGAGATACGGACATTGGGCGGCCGTCACCAACTACAGGGAATCAAACGACGCCAAATTCGAAACATCAAGGGGCGCGCTGGTCAGCGAATACCTCACTACCTATTCCACTCCGGACGACTATATAGCAAGCCTGGCTGCAAGCGCCGATCATTATAACGGATTCAACCTGGTTGCCGGTTCGCTTTCGCATGCCGTGTATTTTTCGAACCGGGAGCGCGGCGTGAAGCCGCTGCAAAAGGGAATCTACGGTTTGAGTAATCACCTACTGGATACACCATGGCCGAAGGTGCGAACCGGCAAACAGAACCTCGAGAATCTGCTGGAACGCGATCACCTGGACGCTGATTCGTTGTTTTCCATACTCTGCGATCAGACGCGCGCCAGCAACGAGGACCTGCCGGAATCAGGTGTGAGCGCGGAGTGGGAGGAGCTGTTATCGTCAGCATTTATTAGCGGAGACACATACGGTACGCGTAGTTCTACTATACTTCTCGTATCCCGGGATAATCGACTAATATTAGAGGAAAGAACCTATGCTCCAGCAGCGCCCCGAAATACGGATAATTATTCAAGTGTCGCCTATGAATTCGATCTCGAAGATCAACCTGTCTGATCAAGCCGACAGGCTGTTACGCAAGTTTGCGAACTAGATACTGGCAATCATGAGACTGCGAAACGTAATCATATTGTTCCTGATACTGCCCTTGCTTGTGTGGGGCGGTGTGAAGGCTTTCCTGTGGTATTCCATCGATGCTACATTCAAACAGGCACAGGCCCGGCTTTCGAATCAGGCGGATATTTCCTACCAAGATGTTCGGACTTCGGTGATGGGACCCATTGGATTGACCGGCATTACCATCAGACCAAAAGGTTCCGATGACGTTATCAAGGTTGGCTCGCTCCTGGCCACCTGGAACGAACCGAAGGGCATCGTCCCCATACTCGAAGCTTTTTATAAAAAATCGCTTCCGAAAGAACTCAATTTATCGGCCAACCAGATCGTACTTTCCCTGGACAGCGATCTCGGCGATATGATCACCCAGCCTGCTAAATGGGATTGGCAGCCGCCGATCAGCCTGCCGACATCGATCTGGGGGTGCGGTAACGGTGCTTTCCAGTCCGCGGATTACAACGCGATGGGATACCAGCGCCTAGAGCTGAGTGCCCGTCTCGAGCATTCAATATCAGCCGCCACCGGCACCCTGGATTTTTTCTTGCGCGTCAGAAATCCGGACATGATGAACGTGTCCCTCGAGGGATCGATTCCTGTGAAACAAAATGCCATTCCGTCCCTGCAGCGAATCCTCTCGCCCGAACTCAAACTGTCCAGCCTCTCTTACAGCGTGGACGACGAGTCGTTTATCAAGAAGAAGATTTCGTACTGCTCGCAAAAGAGCGGCGAGTCCCCGAGCGAATTCGTCAACAGCCAGATCCGGAGGATAGCCACTGATCTCGAACGATCCAACCTGTACCCCAGTGACGAACTCTCGAAGGCGTATCGCAACCACCTGACCAATGCGACGAGAATTACCGTCAACCTTGATCCATTGGAGCCGGCCGGCACGGCGGAATTAGCTCAACTCGAAGCGGCTAATTTCGTCGACTGGCTCGGTGTGAACGTGTTGGTTGCTGACAATGCGCTGAGCGAACTGTTTGTGGAACGCGAGGTGGCAACCGAGGAAGAGAAAGAGGAAGAGAGTGAGAAACCCAGGGAAGAAACTTTCAACCCGACGCCCATTACGGAAGTCGGCACTCATCTGAGCCGGCTTGCGCGCGTGAAAACCAACGATGGCAAAACTCACTATGCCTACATAGAAAACGCCGGACCCGAAATGCTGATACTGACCCAGCACCTGGTCGGCGGTAGCGCAACCTTCGAACTTGAATACTCGGAAATCATAGAAATCGCAGTACTGTACTGAATTTAGGGGACACAATACTTAATTCCCTACTCGTAGCGGACTTTGACGATCTCGTATCCCCGGGTGCCCCCGGGTGTAATCACCTCAAGTTCTTCGCCTTCCTCCTTACCGATCAGGGCGCGTCCGATGGGTGAGCTAAGGGATATGCGTCCGCGTTCGAGATCGGTTTCGAGTTCGCCCACGATCTGGTAGGTCACTTCGGTGTCCGACTCGACATCATACAGGTCGACTAAAGCACCGAATACGACCTTGCCTGCGATATTGAGTTTCTTGGGATCCACGATCTCCGCCCGCGCCAGCTGATCCTCCAGCTCGGCGATGCGACCCTCGATGAAGCCCTGTTCGTCGCGGGCCGCGTCGTACTCCGCGTTTTCCGACAGGTCGCCGTGGGAGCGCGCCTCGGCGATGGCCTTGATGATCCTCGGGCGCTCCTTTTTAATGAGCCTGGCCAGTTCCTCCCGCAAAATCCCGGCCCCGTCGGCGGTCAGTAGTACTCGTGTCATAGGCGGACATCCTCATGTAATGCCTGCAAACGATTCACACTCGTATGCGTACCTGCGCTGTGCGCCTCGCAGGCGGCGCGTGCGGCGGCAAGGGTGGTGAAGTAGGTGATTTTGTTTTGCAGAGCCGCCCGCCGGATGGTGTAGGAGTCTTTGAGGCTCTGTTTGCCTGCGGTGGTGTTAATAATCAAATCGATCTCCTTGTTCTTGATCATATCGACGACGTGGGGCCGTCCTTCGAGCACCTTGTTTATCCGCTTTACCTCTATTCCAGCCTCTTTCAATACCGCCGCGGTGCCGTGCGTGGCAACGAGGGAGAATCCATTGTCGACCAAATAACGTGCGATCGTCACACAGGGCTTCTGATCCGTTGTCTTAACGCTGATCAGCACCCGCCCGCTGGCAGGTATTTTGGTACCCGATGCAAGCTGCGACTTGCCATAGGCCTCACCGAAGCTCCAGCCGATTCCCATGACCTCGCCGGTGCTTTTCATCTCCGGCCCGAGCACGGTATCGACTCCGGGGAATTTGATGAATGGAAACACCGCCTCCTTTACCGAGTAATACAGGGGAACGACCTCGTCCAATACGTTCTGTTCGGCCAAGCTGCGTCCTGTCATGCAGCGTGCAGCGATCTTGGCCAGCGGCCTGGACGTTGCCTTGGATACGAACGGCACCGTCCGCGAGGCGCGCGGATTGACCTCGAGCACGTAAATCTGACCGTCCTTTACGGCGAACTGCACGTTCATCAAGCCAACAACTTCGAGTGCCGTGGCCATCGCCCGGGTCTGCTCGCGCAGTCGGTCCTGAATTTCTTGCGGAAGGCTGAAAGGCGGCAGCGAACAGGCGGAGTCCCCGGAATGCACTCCCGCTTCCTCGATGTGTTCCATGATGCCGCCGATCAGCACGTCCCTGCCGTCACAGATGGCGTCCACGTCGACCTCAATTGCGTCGTTCAAAAAGCGGTCGAGCAGCACCGGCGATTCATTGGATACCTGGATAGCCGCCTTCATGTAGTTTTCCAGGTCAGCTTCGTTGTGGACCACTTCCATGGCGCGCCCCCCGAGTACGTACGAGGGTCTTACGACCAGTGGATAGCCAATCTCCCCCGCAAGTTGCAGCGCTTCCTGTGCGCTGGCGGCGATTCGGTTGGGCGGCTGCAGCAGATCGAGGTCTTGAAGAAGTCGCTGGAAGCGTTCGCGGTCCTCGGCACGATGGATCGCCTGCGGAGACGTACCGATGATGCGCGCGCCCGCGGCTTCGAGTTCGCGTGCCAGTTTCAAGGGAGTCTGGCCACCATAATGCACTATCACTCCGTCCGGATTTTCGACATGGACAATCTCGATGACATCCTCGAGAGTCAGCGGTTCGAAATACAAGCGGTCCGACGTATCATAATCGGTCGACACCGTCTCCGGATTGCAGTTGACCATAATA